>NZ_JBHWZP010000004.1:0-74816 GCF_042728395.1 Streptomyces sp. NPDC060205 | reverse complement strand
GTGGGGCGACCGGTGGTGAACCGGCCGCCCCACAGCGCTGAAGCGAGGGGTCAGCAGTACAGGTTGTTGCCCGCGGTCGTGCCGAGGATCCCCACGAACCGCTGGTAGCTGTCCACCCGGCTCTGCACCTGGGCCGGGTTCTTGCCGTCGCACTCCAGCGAACCGTTGATGGAGCGGATGGTCTGGCCGAAGCCCGCGCCGTTGACCATCGCGTTGTGGCCGGTCATGGAGCCGGGGCCGGACTGCGTGTTCCAGTACCACAGGCCGGTCTTCCAGGCGACCGCCGAGTCGTTCTGCACGAGCCAGGGGTTGTTGAGCAGGTCGATACCGAGCGCGTCGCCCGCGGCCTTGTAGTTGAAGTTCCAGCTCAGCTGGATGGGACCGCGGCCGTAGTACGCGGCCTGGCCGGCCGGGCAGCCGTAGGGCTGGCCCCAGTCGCAGTAGTGCGGGTAGTTCGCGGTGTTCTGCTCGACGATGTGGACCAGGCCGCCGGTCTCGTGGTTGACGTTGGCGAGGAAGGCCGCGGCCTCCTGCTTCTTCACCGTGTCGCTGCCGGTGTTGGCGAAGGCCGGGTAGGCGCTCATCGCGGCCTTGAGTCCGCTGTAGCTGTAGAAGGAGTTCCGGTTCGGGAACATCTGGTTGAACTGGGCCTCGCTGACGACGAACCCGGAAGGGTTGGTGGGTCCGTTGTCGCAGGCGTACGGCTCCCAGTACCAGGTGCTGATGGTGGGGTCGTAGCCCGGGTTGTCGTGCTCGGCTATGTAGGCCTTGCCGTCGGTGTAGCGGACGATGTTGCCGGTCACGTAGGACCTGCCGGCCACCCAGCTCGGGTAGCTCGAACAGGCCGCGGCGGACGCGCCCGGGGCCGGCAACAGCACCGGTGCGGCGGTTCCGAGGACGATCGCGGCCACGAACGCGGAGATACGGCGCCTGGACACAGGGGCAACTCCTTCACGGAGCACGGCCGCGGAACCGTACGGGGGCAGCGCGGGGCGGACCTTGTACGCGGGTGCCGGCGGGGCCGGCCGCGGCGTACGGGACGGCCGTGGTGGGGGGTGGTGAGGCACACTCCACCACCTTGGTCTGGACCAGTCAAGGGTGTAGACCAGTCAAGTCGCCCCGCTGCCGCGTCGCTTCGGATCGCAGGCCCGTGCCCGCCGGCGGCCTCAGCCCAGCGGCTTCTCCAGGACCGCCTTGCGGTGGCTGAACGTCTCGATCGAGTAGCGGCCGTGGTAGTTGCCCATGCCGCTCTCCCCCACTCCCCCGAAGGGCAGGTCGGAGACGGTGAGATGGGCGAGCGGCAGACCGAGGCCGAGGCCGCCGGACGAGGTCTCGGCGGCGAGCCGCTCCCGGGTGGTGTCCGACTCGGTGAAGGCGTAGAGGGCGAGGGGCTTGTCGCGGTCGTTGATGAAGTCGATGGCCTCGTCGAGTCCGGGGACGGTGACGATCGGCAGGACCGGGCCGAAGATCTCCTCGCGCATGACGGGCGCGTCGGGGTCGACGTCGGCCAGGACGGTCGGCGCGATGTACTTCGTGGCGCGGTCGGTGCCGCCGCCGACGACGATCCGGCCGGAGTCGAGCAGCCCGCTGAGCCGGTCGAAGTGCCGCTCGTTGATGATCCGGCCGTACTCGCCGGAGGTGGAGGGGTCGGACCCGTACAGCTTCTCGACGGCCTCGGTCAGCACGGGCTCCAGGGCGCGGGCGGTCCCGGGGTCGGTCAGGACGTAGTCGGGCGCGACGCAGGTCTGTCCGGCGTTGAGGAACTTGCCGCGCGCCAGCCGCTCGGCGACGACGGTGAGGTCCGCGCCGCGGTCGACGAAGGCCGGGGACTTGCCGCCGAGTTCGAGGGTGACCGGGGTCAGGTGCTGGGCGGCGGCGGTCATCACGATGCGGCCGACCGTGCCGTTGCCGGTGTAGAAGATGTGGTCGAAGCGCTCGGCGAGCAGGGCCGTGGTCTCGGGGATGCCGCCCTCGACGACGGCGACGGCCTCGGTGTCGAGGTAGCGGGGCAGCAGCCGGGCCAGTTCGGCGGAGGTGGCCGGAGCCAGCTCGCTGGGCTTGACGACCACCGCGTTGCCGGCGGCGAGCGCGCCGAGCATGGGGGCGAGCAGGAGCTGAGCGGGGTAGTTCCAGGGGGCGATGACCAGGACGACACCGAGCGCGTCGTAGCGCGTCCAGCCGGTCGCGTCCGCGCCGAGGTGCGCGGGGACCGGGGCGGCCTCGGGGCGCAGCCACTCTTCGAGGTGTTCGAGGGTGTGGTCGATCTCGCGGACGACGAAGTCGATCTCCGTGCGGAATGCCTCGGTGGAGCTCTTGCCCAGGTCGGCGTGGAGAGCGGCGGCGAGCGCGGCACCGTCCGTGGTGAGCATCTCGCGCAGGCGGCTCAGCTGGCCGGTGCGCCATTCGAGGGGCTTGGTGCGGCCGGAGCGGAAGGTGGCGCGCAGCCGGGCCACGACGTCGGCGGGCTGCTCGGGGGTGGGCTGATTCACGGTGCCTCGCTGGTCGGGGCGGGCCGGTGACCCGCACTCGGTACATCGAGCGGCGAGCTCGATGTATATACCAACCATTTATACGGCATCGTCATTCCGCCCCGGCGATGGAAACCGCCCGTGATCGAGAGGTCACACCAAGGGGACATCGGGTCCGCTCAGACGGACGATTCCGCCGCGGCCCCGTCGAGGGTGTCCACCAGCCTGAGCAGCAGCCCGCGCAGCAGTTCCTCGTCGCCGTCGCCGCCGCTCAGGGCGGGCCACCGGGTGCGCACCTCGCGGTCGACGCGCCGCCAGTACGTCTCGCCGCGCGGGGTGAGGTGGGCCAGGATGCGCCGCCGGTCGAGAGGGTCGACCCGCCGGTGGACCAGGTTCTGGTCGACGAGGTGGTCGACCAGTTTGGTGAGGGTCGCGGGCGGCAGGAACGCCTCTTCGGCGACGGCCGTCATGGGGTGGCCCTCGCCGTCGGAGAGCAGGGAGAGCACCCGCCAGGCGTCGAGGGTGCAGCCGTGTTCCTCCAGGACGCCTTGGAGAAGGCGCGCCGCCAGCCGTTCGGCCCGCGTCAGGAGGTGCACGAGGTCCTCGGACCGGCGCGGCGGGGTCGGCATCCTGCTCCTCACTCCCGAGATCGGTGCTCCAGGGCCCCCGCGAGGGCCCCTCGCATCGTACAAGTCGTGCTTTCCCCGGGGATCTCCCCCGTGCGGCGGGTGCGGGGCCGACCGTACCCCGAGACGGACTGGAGTTCACCGGACGTTCCCGCAATCATGCCCCCATGGTCCGGCCCGACCCGCTTCCACCCGCCCCCTCCCCGCTCGGCCTCCCTCCGCCCGACTGGTTCACGGCCGACGACTCGGTCGTCGGCGTGGCGCTGGTCTTCCCGCTGCAAGGCGCCGCCGGAATCTTCGGACCCACCTGCGAGCTGTGCGCGCGGCTCGCCGCGGAGCAGGTCAACCGCTCCGGCGGAGTGCTCGGCAAGGAGCTGCGGCTGCTGCCGGTCGACGGCGGCGCCGAACCGCGGCGCGTCGCGGAGAACGTCGAGGCACTGGTGAATCTCGGCGTCGTGCAGGGCGTCACCGGCTGGCACATCTCCTCCGTGCGCCAGGCGCTCGCGCCGCGAATCGCTCATCGGGTGCCCTACGTGTATACGGCGCTGTACGAGGGCGGGGAGCACACGGCGGGCGTGTTCCTCACGAGTGAGACCCCGGACGACCAACTGAGGCCCGCCATGCGCCTGTTGGCCCGTGAGCACGGGGTGCGGCGCTGGTTCGTCGTGGGCAACGACTATGTGTGGCCGCGCCGTACGGCCAGGGCCTCGCACCGCTACGCGCGCGAGGCGGGCGGCTCCGTCTGCGCTGAGGCGTATCTGCCGCTGGGCACCCATGACTTCGACGCGGTGCTGCGGCGCATCGAGCGGTCGGAGGCGGACGGGGTGCTGATGCTGCTGGTGGGCAGCGACGCGGTGCGCTTCAACCGGGCGTTCGCCGCGTCGGGACTCGACGAGCGATCCTTGCGCCTGAGCACGCTGATGGACGAGAACATGCTGATGGCGAGCGGCCCGACGGCCACCGCCGGCCTCTACAGCACGGCCGGGTTCTTCGCCTCCCTCGCCAACCAGGACACACTGGACTTCCACGGCCAGTACGCCGGGCGGTACGGCGTCCAGGCACCGGCGCTCGGCAGTCTCGGTGAATCGTGTTACGAGGGCGTGCTGTTGCTCGCCGCGCTCATCGACCGGGCCGGGACCCTGGACGTCACCGCGATCGGCGCCGCCGCGGACACCGTCTCCTACGAGGGCCCGCGCGGACTGCTGAGGCTGCGCGGCAGTCATGTGCGACAGCGCATCTACCTGGCGCGGGCGGACGGGGTGGACTTCGACGTGGTGGCCCAGCTGAATCTTCACGCGTCACGGCCTTGACAGGTCCGCGCCTCCGCGAAGATACTTCCCACAGGAAGTAAATAGAATGCCTCGGGCGAACTGTGAATTCATTTCCTGAATTCCGTCCGGGGTATTTTTTGTTTCGCTACGAGAACCGGATGAGAGTCGGAAGATACCGCCGGGAAAGTAATGCGAAACACCTTGGAAACAGGCTGACTTGAGGCTGTGGACCGCACGCCAGGAGGAGGTTGTCCTCCCAGCCCGAGGGGGTCCATTTGTCCAGCGGTTCCAGTGGTTCCAGCGCTTCCCGCCCGTCCGGTTCCAGCGCTTCCCGTTCGTCCCGGCGCCGGGTGATCGCGGGCGCCGCGGCATTCGCCGCCGCCGTCGCGCTCACCGCGTGCGGCGCCAAGACCGACGCCGCGGGCGGTTCGTCCGACCGGGCCGCGAAGGCCGACACGAGCGGCGGCACCGTCAGGGTCGGGCTGCTCAACTCGCTCTCCGGCACCATGGCGATCAGCGAGGTGACCGTACGCGACTCCCTGAAGCTGGCGATCGAGGAGATCAACGCCTCGGGCGGAGTGCTCGGCAAGCAGATCAAACCGGTCAGCGAGGACGGCGCGTCCGACTGGCCCACGTTCGCCGAGAAGGCGGCCAAGCTCATCAAGGAGGACCGGGTCGCGGCCACCTTCGGCTGCTGGACCTCCGCGAGCCGCAAAGCGGTGAAACCCGTCTTCGAGAAGAACAAGTCCCTGCTGTTCTATCCCGTGCAGTACGAGGGCCTTGAGGAGTCCCCGTACATCTTCTACACGGGGGCGACGACGAATCAGCAGATCGTCCCGGCGCTCGACTATCTCAAGAGCCGGGGCGAGAAGAGCATTTATCTCGTCGGCAGCGACTATGTCTTCCCGCGGACCGCCAACAAGATCATCAAGGCGTACGCGAAGGCCAACGGCATGAAGGTGCTCGGCGAGGACTACGCGCCGCTCGGCTCCACGGAGTTCAGCACGATCGCCAACAAGGTCAAGGCGTCGAAGGCCGACGCGGTCTTCAACACCCTCAACGGCGACTCGAACGTGGCCTTCTTCAAGGAGTACAAGTCGGCGGGTCTCACCGCCAAGAGCATGCCGGTCGTCTCGGTGTCGATCGCCGAGGAAGAGGTCAAGTCGATCGGATCGCAGTACCTGGCAGGGCAGTTGACGGCCTGGAACTACTACCAGACGACCCCCGGCGCGGCGAACACGAAGTTCGTCAAGGCGTACAAGGCCGAGTACGGCCAGGACAAGCCGACCAGTGACCCGATGGAGGCCGCGTACACCTCGGTGTACCTGTGGAAGGCCATGGTGGAGAAGGCGAAGTCCTTCGACCCGGAGAAGGTCAAGGCCGCCTCGGACGGCATCACGTTCGACGCCCCCGAGGGCACGGTCACCGTGGACGGCGCGAGCCAGCACATCCACAAGACCGGCCGGATCGGGAAGATCGGCACCGACGGGCTGATCGAGCAGGTGTGGGACTCCGGCAAGCCGATCGAGCCCGACCCGTTCCTCAAGGGCTACGACTGGGCCTCCGGCCTCTCCTGACCGACCGCGCGTGGGGGCCTTCTGGCGAGGCCCCCACGTCCTGCCTCCTCGGAGCCGCCGTATGACCGTGATCCTCGGTCAGACCTTCACCGGCATCAGCATCGGTGCCGTCCTGCTGCTCATCGCGCTCGGACTCTCGCTCACCTTCGGCCAGATGAACGTCATCAACATGGCCCACGGCGAGTTCATCATGGCCGGCGCCTACACCACGTACGTCCTCCAGAAGTCCATCTCCGGCGTGGGCCTGTCGCTGCTCGTGGCGCTGCCCGTCGCCTTCCTGGTGGCGGGCGCGCTCGGCGCGCTGCTGGAGTGGGTCCTCATCCGGCGCCTGTATCTGCGCCCGCTCGACACCCTCCTCGTCACCTGGGGTGTGTCGCTGATGCTCCAGCAGCTCGCCCGCGACATCTTCGGCGCGCCCAACGTGCAGACCCGCGCGCCGGACTGGCTGACCGGGAACATCACCGTCCTCGGCCGCGACGACCCGCTGACGTTCGCCAACAGCCGGCTGTTCATCCTCGCTCTCGCGGTCGCGGCCGTCGTCGCGCTGTCGCTGACGCTGCGGCTGACCTCGCTCGGCCGCCGGATCCGCGGGGTCGTGCAGAACAGGGACCTGGCAGAGGTGTCCGGCATCTCCACCTCGCGGGTGGACCGGACCGCGTTCTTCCTGGGGTCCGGGCTCGCCGGGGTCGCGGGGGTCGCGCTGACGCTGGTCGGCCCGATCGGACCCACGATGGGCACCAACATCATCATCGACGCGTTCCTGGTGATCGTCGTCGGCGGCATCGGACAGCTCAAGGGCACGGTGATCGTCGCGTTCGCCCTGGGAGTCATGCAGTCCGTCCTGGAGTACTCCACCACCGTCAGCGTGGCGAAGGTGCTCGTCCTCGTGGCCATCGTCGCCTTCCTCCAGTGGCGGCCCCAGGGGCTGTACACGCTGCGTACGAGGAGTCTCGTATGACCCTGTTCAAAGGTGCCCCGGCGGGCAGGGGCCCGTCGGTCCTCGCGGGCCGTTCGGCGCGCGCGTGGGCCGGGTTCGCCGCCGCGGCCGTCGTGCTCTTCGCCCTCGCGCCGCTGGCGCTCTCCGACTTCCGGCTCGGGCTGCTCGCCAAGTACCTGTGCACCGCGATGGTCGCCGTCGGCATCTGTCTGGCCTGGGGCCGCGGCGGCCTGCTCACGCTCGGCCAGGGGGTGTTCTTCGGGCTCGGCGGCTATGCCATGGCGATGCATCTGAAGATCGCGGACGCCGGTCCCGGCAACCTCCCCGACTTCATGCAGCTGTACGGCACGGCCACCGAACTCCCCTGGTGGTGGCGGCCGTTCGGGAATCCGCTGTTCGCGCTCGCGGCCACCGTGCTGCTGCCCATGGCGGTCGCCGCGGTCCTCGGTTCGTTCATCTTCCGCCGCCGGGTCAAGGGCGCGTACTTCGCGATCCTGAGCCAGGCGCTCGCCGCGGCCTTCGCGATCTGGCTGATCGGCCAGCAGGCGACGACCGGCGGCACCAACGGACTCACCGACATCCAGGGCTTCTTCGGCTACGACCTCGACGACCCGGTCAACCAGCGGATGGTGTACTTCGTCATCGCCGCCGTCCTGCTGCTCCTGATCGCCCTGGTCCGCCAGCTCATCCGCAGCCGGTACGGCGAACTCCTCGTCGCCGTGCGGGACTCGGAGGAGCGGGTGCGCTTCCTCGGGTACGACCCGGCGAACGTGAAGCTCGTCGCGTACGTCGTGGCGGCCGGCACCGCCGGGCTCGCGGGGGCGCTGTTCGTGCCCGCGGTCGGCATCATCTCCCCCGCGATGATCGGGATCGTGCCGTCGATCGAGTTCGTCATCGGCGCCGCGGTCGGCGGCCGGGCGAGCCTCGCCGGGGCGGTGCTGGGCGCGATCGGGGTGGCGTGGGCGAAGACGGCCCTGTCGGAGGAGTTCCCGGCGGCCTGGACCTACTTCCAGGGGCTGCTGTTCATCGTGGCCCTGGCGTTCCTGCCGGGCGGCCTCGTCTCGCTGGCCCGGATCGTACGGCGGCGCAGGGCCTCGCGCACGAGCGGGAACGCCGGCGGCGGAGACGCCGACGGCGGCTCGGACACGGACTCGGGGACGGGGACGGAGACGGACGGGGGCGCCGGCAGGGAGAAGTCCTCCGCGCTTCCGCTGGGAGGAGCGGTATGAGTGAGCTCACGGGGCTCTCGGGACTTGAGATACGCGGACTGCGGGTCACCTTCGACGGGTTCACCGCCGTCGACGGGGTGGACCTCGACGTGACACCGGGCGACCTGCGCTTTCTGATCGGACCGAACGGCGCGGGCAAGACCACGCTCGTCGACGCCGTCACCGGACTGGTGAAGGCGCAGGGCTCGGTCCGCTTCGGGGGCGAGGAACTGCTCGGCCGCAGTGTGCACCGGATCGCCCGGTCGGGCATCGGCCGGACCTTCCAGACCGCCACCGTCTTCGAGGAGCTGACGGTTCTGCAGAATCTGGACATCGCCGCCGGTGCCGGGCGCGGCATGCTGACGATGCTGCGGCGCCGCAAGGGCGTGCCGGAGCCCGTCGCCCGCGCGCTGGAGACGGTCGGGCTCACGGACCTGGCCGACAGCCTCGCCGGCACGCTCGCCCACGGCCAGAAGCAGTGGCTGGAGATCGGCATGCTGCTCGTGCAGGACGTACGGCTGCTGCTGCTCGACGAGCCGGTCGCCGGGATGAGCCACGACGAACGGCAGGCCACGGGCGAGCTGTTGGAGCTGATCAGCGAGGAGCGGACCGTGGTCGTCATCGAGCACGACATGGACTTCATGCGGTCCTTCGCGCGCAGCGTCAGTGTGCTGCACGCGGGCAGGGTGCTCAGCGAGGGGACCGTGGCGGAGGTCCAGGCCGATCCCAAGGTGCAGGAGGTGTACCTGGGACACGCGGCGGCCGGGGACCACGCGGCGCTCGGGGACGCCGGTTTGCCGCTGCCGGACGAGCCCGAGCCGTCCGGCGGGGCCGCGCCCGGCAGGACCGGCGCCGCCGTACAGGAGGTGTGAGGCGCATGAAGCTGGAGATCGACGACATCCGGGTCGGCTACCACCGCAGTCTCGTCCTGCACGGGGTCTCCGTGGACGTGCCCGAGGACGGCGTCGCGGCGGTGCTCGGACACAACGGCGCGGGCAAGAGCACTTTGCTGCGGGCGGCCGTCGGACTGCTCACCCCGTCGAGCGGGGCGATCAGGCTCGACGGGGAGGACATCACCCGCCGCAGGCCGCACGAGCGCGTGGCGCGCGGAATGGCGTACGTGCCGCAAGGGCAGCAGGCCTTCCCCCACCTGACGACGGCGGAGAACCTCCAGCTCGTCGCCGACGGCCGCAGACGGGGGAAGGCGGCGGTCTCGGAGGCGCTGGACCTGTTCCCGGTGCTGCGCACCCTGTCGACGCGGCGGGCGGGGCTGCTCTCGGGCGGCCAGCGGCAGCAACTCGCCATCGCACGGGCCCTGGTGACGGACCCTCGGATCCTGCTGCTCGACGAGCCGACCGAGGGCATCCAGCCCTCGGTCGTGGCGGAGATCGAGGAGACGGTCCTCGCCCTGGCCGCGCGCGGCGGACTCTGCGTGCTCCTCGTCGAGCAGCACGTCGGCTTCGCGATGCGGGCCGCCCAGCGGTACTACGTCCTGGAGGCGGGCCGGGTCACGTCGTCGGGCGAGGGCGGTCAGGCGGCCGAGCGGTCGGTGCGCGAGGCGCTCAGCGTGTGAGCGGCGCCTGTCACGGTCCGGACCGCGTGTAGTACGCGGCCCGGACCCGGCGCAGCCACGCCTCGGCGGGGGCCTCGTCGGGCTGGTCCGGCAGTGCGCTGCGGGTCTCGTCGAAAGCCGCCTCGTACCGCTGGAGCAGGGGCAGCGCGACCATCGCGTCGGCCGCAACCTCCTCGCCGAAGCGGTGGTAGTCGTCCGGGTCCTCGACCCGGATGGTCAGGGCGCCGGTGGCGTACAGCTCGAAGCCCTGGTGGCACAGGCGTCGCAGATGCCGGGCGTGCTTGGCGGTGCGTCTGCGGGTGTCCGCGGAGGCGGAGGCGTCCCCGCGGTCGTAGAGCCGCTTGAACTGCTGGGTGGCGTACCCGAGATAGGCGTCGCGGACCCGTTTCGCGGAGAGCAGGGTCGTGCGGATGCCGATCAGTTCGTCGCCGAGCGGGGTGCGGACCTCGTACAACTCGTCGGGCAGCCAGACCAGTTCGGTCACGGTGGGGTTGCCGCCCAGGGCGAGCCTGCACCACTTGGCCGCCTCGTGGAGGGTGTTGTCGGGCTTGGTCGTGACGCGGGTCTCCTTCGGCCCGTGCAGGCCGTGGAAGTCCTCGGTCGGGGCGGCGAACATGCCGAGCCGGTCCACGTCGGAGCCCTCGCGGGCCAGCCCGTACGCGGTCGAGCCGACGATGCCGGACAGCAGGATGTTCTCGGTGGCCACGACCGTCCCCCTTCTCCCCCGCCGCCCCACTGCCTTGTGCGAGCCGGGCGGCTCGCACAAGGTCATCACCCCCAGGACGGTCGCGTACAGCGATTTTCCCGGGAGCGCGGCGTACGGGCGGGGGTTCGGGACCCGCGGCTCAGCTCGCGAAGGGGACCTGCGCCGAGGCAGCCGGCCGGGCGGCGAAGGGGTGCTGCCACAGGCCCTGCGCGGCGAGCCGGGGCAGGACGCCCTCGCCGAACCAGTACGCCTCCTCCAGGTGCGGGTAGCCGGAGAGCACGAACTCGTCGATGCCCAGGCGGTGGTACTCGGTGATGCGTTCGGCGACCTCGTCGTGGCTGCCGACCAGGGCGGTGCCCGCGCCGCCGCGCACGAGGCCGATGCCCGCCCAGAGGTTGGGGTGGATCTCCAGGCCGTCCCGGCTGCCGCCGCCGTGCAGGGCGAGCATGCGCTGCTGGCCCTCGGACTCGCTGCGGGCGAGGCCCGCCTGCACGGACTTCACGGTCTCCGGGTCGAATCCGGCGAGCAGCCGTTCCGCCTCCGCCCACGCCTGCTCGGAGGTGTCCCGGGTGATGACGTGCAGCCGGATGCCGAACCGGACGGTGCGGCCCTCCTTCTCGGCCAGCGCGCGCACCCATGCGATCTTCTGGGCGACCTGCGCGGGCGGCTCGCCCCAGGTGAGGTAGACGTCCACGTGCTTGGCGGCGACCTCACCGGCGATGGGTGAGGAGCCGCCGAAGTAGACCTCGGGGACCGGGTCGGGCACCCGGGCCAGCCTGGCGTCCTCGACCTTGAGGAACTCGCCGTCCAGATCGACGGTCCTGCCCTCCCACAGGCCCCGGACGATCTCCAGGAACTCTCCGGTACGGCGGTAGCGGGCGTCCTTGTCGAGGAAGTCGCCGTACGCGCGCTGCTCGTGGCTCTCGCCGCCGGTGACGACGTTGAGGAGGAGGCGTCCGCCGGACTGGCGCTGGAAGGTGGACGCCATCTGCGCGGCAAGCGTCGGCGAGACGAACCCGGGCCGGAAGGCGACCAGGAACTTCAGCCGCTCGGTGTTCTGGCTGACCATCGCGGTGGTCAGCCAGGCGTCCTCGCACCACGCGCCGGTGGGCGTGAGCGCGCCGACGAAGCCGAGGTCCTCGGCGGCGCGGGCGATCTGGCTCAGATACGCGACCGTCGGCGGCCGGTCCCGGCCGGACACCGTGGCGGGGGTGCCGTGGCCGCCCCCGACGACATGGCGGCTGTCGCCGTTGGTGGGCAGGAACCAGTGGAAGGTGAGGGACACGGGTGCGTTCTCCGATCGGGGCGCGGGGGCGGTGTGCGGGGCGGCTCTCGGCTTCGGCTCTCGGCTTCGGCTCTCGGCTTCGGCTTCGGCTTCGGCTTCGGCTTCGGCTTCGGCTTCGGCTTCGGCTTCGGCTTCGGCTTCGGTTGCAGCGTTGCCGTTCGCGGGGGTTGGGGCTCAGAGGAGTCCGTGGCGTGGCGGCAGGGTGCCGTTCAGGACGTACCGGCCGATGTGCTGGATCTTCCAGCGGGCCGGGTCGTGCAGGGTGTGGGTGCGTGCGTCGCGCCAGTGCCGGTGCAGGTTGAGGGAGTCGAGGGCGGACCGGGTGCCGGACACCTCGAAGAGCGCGCTCGATACCTCGACGGCGGTCGCCGCCGCGTGCGCCTTGGCGGCTGCGACCGCGACGGACGCCTCGGCTGCCGACTCCTCGGTGAGGCCTGCGCGGGCCGTGTCGACCGCGCGGGCCGCCGCGCCGAGCAGCGCCTCGGTGGCCCGCACCTGCACGGCCAGTTCCCCGAAGCGCTGAATGAGCAGCGGGTCCTCGGCCGCGGTCTCGAAGCCGCTCTCGAACCACGGGCGGCTCCTGGTGCGGACGAAGTCCACGGCCTCCGAGAGCGCGCCCGCGGCGATCCCGGCATCGATGGCGGCGTGCAGCAACTGGGCGACAGCGCCGTGCAGTTGGGGCCCCTGGAAGGTGAGGTGGTGCGGGAGGACCCGGTCGGCGGGCACGGGCACGGCGTCGAGGCGGACCGTGCCGCTGGCGGTGGTGCGCTGCCCCATGCCGTCCCAGTCGTCGACGACCGTCAGGCCCTCGGCGTGCCTGGGTACGTACGCGACGTGCAGGGCGTCGTCCTCGGCGCGGGCGAGGACGGGGATCCAGTCGGCGAAGAGGGCACCCGTGGAGTACTGCTTGACGCCGGTGAGGACGTACGAGCCGTCCGGCTGCCGAGCCAGGCGGGTGCGGATGTCCTGGACGTGTTTCGTCCCCGCCTCCGACTGGGCGTTGCCGAAGCGGCGCCCGGCCAGCACCTCGCCGAAGAAGAACGCGCGCTGCTCCGCGGTCCCCTGGCGGCGGATGACGTTGACGTAGACGAAGTGGCTCTGCGGGATCTGGGCGAGGCTGGCGTCGGCCGACGCGAGCAGGCGGAAGATCTCGGCGAGCGTCTCCTGGGTCACGTCGGCGCCCCCGTGCTCGGCCGGCACGGTGACGGCGAGCAGGCCGGAGCCGGAGAGCCGGTCCAGCTCCGCGCGCGGGAGCCTGCGTTCGGCGTCCCGGCCGGCTGCCCCGGCCCGGAACTCGTCGGCGAGCGCGGCGGCCACGGCCAGGGCTTCGGCGTCGTCGGCGACGACCTCGGCGGTGCCCCGTGCGGGAGCGGTCCGGGTGGTGGTGTCCGCTGACATGGTCAGCTCGCCGCGGCCAGGACCGGCCGGCGGCCCAGCGCCTCGGAGAACTGGTCGAGCACCTGGGTCAGCGCCTCGGTGGCCGCGGGTGCCACGGTGAGGCCGCCGTCCTCACCGACGACGATGTCCTTGTCGAGGGTGAACCAGCCCTGGACTATGTGTTGGGCACCCATGGAGCTGAGCACCGGGCGCAGCGCGTAGTCGATGGCGAGCACATGTGCCGTCGTCCCACCGGTGGCCAGGGGCAGCACGGTCTTGCCGGTGAGGGCGTACTGCGGGAGCAGGTCGAGGAGCGCCTTGAGCACTCCGGAGTAGGCGGCCTTGTAGACGGGCGTGCCGATGACGACGCCGTCGGCCCGTGCGACGAGGGCGGTGGCCTCGACGATCGCCGGATGCCGGAAGTCGGCGCCGAGCAGCGCCTCGGCGGGGATCGTCCGGACGTCGAGCGGGATCACCTCGTGGCCCTGTGCGGTCAGCCGGTTGTCGAGGTGGCGCAGCAGGCGGTTGGTGCGGGAGGAGGCGGAGGGGCTGCCGGAGACGGACAGGACGGTGGCCATGGGTCCTCTTTCGGGACGGGGGCGGGTGGGGCAGCTGCCCTTCGGAGGCCCGCGGGAGCGGACCGGCCGGGGCGGGGGCAGGCCTCAGACGTGGGCGGGCGCGGATGCGGTTCGGGCATCCGGGAGCTGCGCCTCCAGTTCGCGCACCAGGGGCAGGACGCGGCGGCCGAAGTACTCGACCTCCTCGTGGTAGTGCAGGAAGCCCAGCAGCAGGAGGTCGACGCCGAGGCGCTTGTAGGCGACGATCCGCTCGGCGATCTGCTCCGGGGTGCCGATGAGCCCCGTACGGAAGCCGTCGTTGTACTGGACCAGGTCCTCGAAGGAGGAGTCCTGCCACATGCCCTTGCCGTCGCCGGTGGACTGCCCTGCCTGCTTCACCGCGGCGCCGAAGCCCTCGACGGCCTCGCGGTCGGCGTGGGCGACGATCTCGCGGAGGGTCTCGCGGGCCTCGGCCTCGGTGTCGCGGGCGATGAGGAAGCCGTTGAGGCCGAACTTCGGTGGCCTGCGGCCGACCTGGGCCGCCGAGGCACGGACGTCCGCGAGCTGTTCGACGACTCCGTCGAAGTCCTTGCCGTTGGAGAAGTACCAGTCGGAGACCCGGCCCGCCATGGCGCGGGCGGCGCTGGAGTTGCCGCCCTGGAAGATCTCCGGATGCGGGCGCTCTGGGGTGTTGAGGGGCTTGGGCTTGAGGGAGAAGTCGCGCAGCCGGTAGAAGTCACCGGCCAGTTCGGTGTGGTCCTCGGTCCAGATCCGGCGCAGGGCCTCGATGAACTCCTCGGAGCGGCGGTAGCGTTCGTCGTGCTCCAGCCAGGGTTCGCCGAGGGCGGTGAACTCGCCCTTGAACCAGCCGGACACCACGTTCACGGCGAAGCGGCCGTTCGACAGGTGGTCGGCGGTGGCGCCCAACTTGGCGAGGACGCCCGGGTGCCACAGGCCCGGGTGGACCGCGGCGATGACCTTCAGGCGCTGGGTGGCGAGCAGCAGGGCGAGGCTGAAGCTGGTCGACTCGTGCTGGAACTCGGCGCCGTAGCTGGCCATGTAGCGGACCTGGCTGAGGGCGTAGTCGAAGCCGTTGTTCTCGGCGAGGACGGCGAGTTCGCGGTTGTAGTCGTAACCCCAGTCGGTGCGCTGTTCGATCGTGCTGGTGACCAGGCCGCCACTGACATTGGGCACCCAGTAGGCGAAGCGGACGGGGTCTGCGGAAAGGTTCTCGGCAGGCATGGGGAACTCCTGTTGCGGGAATTCGGGCAGGCCGAATTCAGGGGGCCCGATTCAGCGGCGGCGGTGACGCCAGGTGAATCGTCGAATTCGGTCGGCGGAACGCGTCGCACGGGGACGGCGGCGATCGGTCGCGGTCGAGACCGTGGAGGAACGGTCGCGGCCGAGACCGTGCAGGGAACGTGGTGGGGCGCGGCGGACCCGGGGATTCGGGCCGCGGATCCGGTGGATCAGGCCACGGAGCAACAGGCGGCACTGGAGACACGCGCGAGATCGACATGGCGTCGTCGCGTGAGGTCCAGTCGCATCATCATGTGCTCGATCGTGGCAGCCCGCGGTCCGGACCGTCAAGGAATACCCGATCGGTCTCGTATCCCGGACCGGCGAATTTCACGAAGGCGTGACAGGGCAACCCTTGAACAGGCCGGTACGGGCCCGCATTCTGACCGGGTGCGAATAGAGCAGCTGGAATACATCACGGCGGTCACCCGGCTCGGCTCCCTGCGTCGGGCCGCCGAGGAACTGCATCTTTCGCAGCCCGCGTTGAGCGAGACCGTCCGCAATCTCGAACGGGAACTCGGCGTCGACCTCCTGGAGCGCAAACGCTCCGGGGCGAAGATGAGCGCGGAGGGGCGGGAGCTGCTGCCCCACATCATCAATGTGCTGGAGGCCGTGGACCGGCTGCGGGGCGCGGCGGGCGAGCAGCACCGCATCAGCCGCATGGTGCGCGTGGGCACGGTGAACGCGGCGACGGTCCCCCTCCTGTTCCCGGCCGTGAGCGAGTTCCGGGCCTCGCATCCGGAGACACAGGTGGAGGTGGTCGGCGCCCAGCAGTCCGACATCCACCGGACCCTCCTGGAGGGCGGCTTCGACCTGGGTCTGGTGAACCACCTGGAGGGCGACGACGTGGCCGCCGACTTCGAGTACACGGAACTGCTGTGGGGACGGCCGGTGGTGTGCGTCCGGCCCGACAGTCCCCTGGCGTCGCTGTCCGTGGTGACCGTGCCGGACCTGCTCGCGCAGCCCCTCATCGCGATGCGCTCGGGCTATGTCATGAACCGGTTCGTGCGCCGGCTCCTGGGCGACCGTGAGCCGTCCTTCTCCTACTCCACCGACGGCGCGGAGATGGGCAAGCTGATGGTCGCGGAAGGGCTGGGTGCCACGGTGCTCCCCGACTTCAGCGTGATCGACGATCCGCTGACCCGGCAGGGGGCGATCACCTGCCGTCCCCTGGCCGGCGACCCGGCACGGGTGCTGCTGATGCTCCAGCGCCGCAGGGCGGACTCGGTGCCGCGGGCCGCGCACGATCTGCACGAGGTGTTCGTGCGCAGGGCGGCGGCACTCGGGGGAACGATGACCCGGGAGCGATGACCCGGGCCGCCCGACCGCCTTCGGGGACGGCGCCGGGCGCTCAGTCCCCGTCGTGCGCCGGGACCACCACGAGGAACGCGTCCGACTCCAGATCCATCACCACGGCCGCGGGCTCGCCCTCGGCACGGCGACGCGCCGCGTACTCCTCCGCGGGCCACGAACCACGCGGGGCTCCCGCGGGAAACTGCTCCAGCACCTTCGCACCCATGACGGCCGCCTTCCGTAAGAACCGACGCCTCTGTGCAAACCCGTCTGCCCCCGATCTCGCCGCACATGTAACCCAAATGGCCCACACGGCGCATCCGCGAAGGGCCGGCCCGGGGAAGAGATCACGAGGAGGACACCGAACAGAGCCGAACAGAGTCGGCCACAGCCGAAGAGAAGGGCCGGAACACCATGAGCGGTGACGACGCCGGAGCCGGGCTGCGCTGCCTGGTCACGGGCGCGACGGGGTACATCGGGGGCCGTCTGGTCCCGGAGCTCCTCGCCGAGGGGCACCGGGTGCGCTGTGTGGCCCGCTCCCCCGGCGCCCTCCGTGACCATCCGTGGGCCGGTGACGTCGAGGTGGTGCGCGGTGACGTCACGGACGCCGAGTCTGTCGCCGCCGCGATGCGGGACATCGATGTCGCGTACTACCTCGTGCACGCGCTGGGCACGGGCAAGGGTTTCGAGGACACCGACCGCAGGGCGGCGCGGATCTTCGGAGAGCAGGCCCGTGCGGCGGGCGTACGCCGGATCGTCTACCTGGGCGGGCTCACCCCCGCAGGGGTGCCGGAGAGCGAACTCTCGCCGCATCTGCGCTCCCGCGCCGAGGTCGGCCGCGTCCTGCTGGACTCCGGTGTCCCGACGGCCGTGCTGCGCGCGGCCGTCATCATCGGTTCGGGCTCGGCCTCCTTCGAGATGCTGCGGTACCTCACCGAGCGGCTGCCGGTGATGGTCACGCCCAACTGGGTCCACACCCGGATCCAGCCGATCGCGGTGCGGGACGTCCTGCGCACGCTCGTGGGCAGCGCGCGCATGCCGGACGACGTCAACCGCGCCTTCGACATCGGCGGCCCGGAGATCCTGACGTACCGGCAGATGATGGTGCGGTACGCGGCCGTGGCCGGACTCCCCCGGCGGCTCATCGTGCCCGTGCCCGTGCTGACGCCGAGGCTGTCCAGTCACTGGGTCGGCCTGGTCACGCCCGTGCCGCGGTCCATCGCGCGCCCGCTGACCGAGTCGCTGCGCCACGAGGTGGTGTGCCACGAGCACGACATCGCCCGGTACGTGCCCGATCCGCCGGGCCGTCCGATCCCCTTCGACGAGTCGGTGCGCCTGGCCCTGCAGCGCATCCAGGACGCCCGGGTCACCACCCGCTGGTCGTCCGCCTCGCTGCCAGGCGCCCCCAGCGACCCCCTGCCCACGGACCCCGACTGGGCGGGCGGCAGCCTCTACACGGACCGCCGCGAACGTGTCGTCGACGCCTCGCCCGAGGCCCTGTGGCGGGTGATCGAGGGGATCGGCGGCGACAACGGCTGGTACTCCTTCCCCCTCGCTTGGGCGGCGCGCGGGATCCTCGACCGGCTGGTGGGCGGTGTCGGTCTGCGCCGGGGCCGCCGCGACGCGGCACGGCTGCGGGTCGGCGACTCGCTCGACTTCTGGCGCGTCGAGGAGATCGAACCGGGCCGGCTGCTGCGGCTGCGCGCCGAGATGCGGCTGCCGGGACTGGCGTGGCTGGAGATGTGCGCGGACACGGACGACGACGGCCGCGTCCGCTACCGCCAGCGCGCGCTCTTCCATCCGCACGGGCTCCTCGGCCACGCCTACTGGTGGAGCGTGTCGCCGTTCCACGCCGTCGTGTTCGGCGGCATGGCCCGCAACATCGCGCGGACCGCCGAGAAGACGGGCCCCGCGGCGGCGGCGCCGTCGCGCACGCCCGCCGCCTGACGCACACCCGGCACCTGCCGTCTGTCCGCCGCCCGACGTACGTCTGCCGCCTGACTCGGGTCCGACGGCTGACGCGGGTGCACCGTCCGCGGCCTTCCTGCGACTGCCGCATCCGTCGGGCGTCCCGCTCCGGAAGTACTTGATGGCCTCAGGCAACCACGGCCCGGCTCGCCCTCCCTTCGCCCGTCCCGTCCCGGAGTTCCGGAGTCCCGTCATGAACGTCTCGGTCGTCCTGTTCACCTCCGACCTGCGACTGCACGACCATCCGCCGCTGCGCGCGGCGCTCGACGGCTCGCGCGCGGTGGTGCCCCTCTTCGTGCGGGACCGGGCCGTCGACCGGGCAGGTTTCGCCGCCCCCAACCGGCTGGCGTTCCTCGCCGACTGTCTGCGGGACCTGGACGCGGGGCTGCGCGAGCGCGGCGGCCGGCTCGTGTACCGCTCGGGCGATCTCGTCGACGAGGTGTGCAAGGTGGTCACCGAGACGGACGCCGACGAGGTGCACATGGCGGCCGGGGTCTCCGCCCACGCCCACCGGCGCGAGGAGAGGCTGCGCGCCGCGCTGGAGAGCGACGGACGCCGGCTGCACGTCCACGACGAGGTGGTCACCGCGCTGGCACCGGGCGCGGTCACCCCGGCCTCCTCGGACCACTTCGCCGTGTTCACCCCGTACTTCAGGCACTGGGAGCGCTACCACCAGCGTCAGGTGCTCGGCGCGCCGCGCGCGGTGCGCGTACCGCAGGAGGTCGGTTCGGATCAGCTGCCGGCTCGCGGAGAGCTGTCCGGCCTGTCGCCGGGGCTCGCCACGGGCGGCGAGCGGGAGGGCAGGAAGCGGCTCACGGCCTGGCTCAGAAGCGGGATTCACTCGTACGTGGACGGCCACGACGATCTCGCCGGGGACGCCACCTCGCGGCTCTCCCCCCACCTCCACTTCGGCACGCTGTCCGCCGTGGAGGTCGCCCACCGGGCCCGTAGAGCAGGCGGTCCGGGCGCCGACGCGTTCGTACGGCAGCTCGCGTGGCGGGACTTCCACCACCAGGTGCTCGCCGCGCGACCCGCCTCCTCCACCAAGGACCTCCGCACCCGCAACGACCTGTGGCGGTCACCCGACTCGGCCGCGCAGGAGATCGAGGACTGGAAGGACGGGCGGACCGGCTACCCCGTCGTCGACGCGGCCATGCGGCAACTGCGGCACGAGGGCTGGATGCACAACCGCGGACGCCTGCTGACCGCGAGCTTCCTCGCCAAGACGCTGTACGTCGACTGGCGGGTGGGCGCCGACCACTTCCTCGGCCTTCTCGTCGACGGCGACATCGCCAACAACCAGCTCAACTGGCAGTGGGTGGCGGGAACGGGCACCGACAGCCGCCCCAACCGGGTCCTCAACCCGGTCGTCCAGGGCAAGCGCTACGACCCCGAGGGCGCGTACGTACGACGCTGGGTGCCCGAACTCGAAGGGCTCACCGGAGCGGCCGTGCACGAGCCGTGGAAGCTCAAGGGGCCCGAACGGGCCGCCTACGACTACCCGGAGCCGATCGTCGACCTCCCCGACGCGCTGGCGCGCTTCAAGCACGCGCGCGGGCGCGACTGAGCGGTCGTGACAGGGACGGCCGCCGGCCCACCGGCGTGTCGGCGCAGCGGCGTGTCAGCCCACCGGCGTGCCGCTCTCGAAGCGGGCCTTGAGGACGGTCAGGGCCTCGTTCAGGCCCGGCGGGCGCAGCATGCCCTGGGCGGACCTGCCCGCCCAGCCCGGGCCGCCGAGCACGACCATCGGATGGCTGCGGGCCCCGCGCACACCCCACTGCGTGGCGGCGAGGTGCCGGGCCAGGGGCAGGCTCGCCGTCGAACGGGCCTGGGCCCACAGGACGACGGCCGCGGGCCCGAGACGCCGTACCGCCGCGGTGAGTGCCTCCGCCGGCACCGCGGCGCCGAACATCCTGGTGGGCAGGCCGTGTTCGGTGAGCCCGGCGTTGAGCGCCTCCAGGGGCAGGGTGTGCTGTTCACCGGGTACGCAGGCGAGGACCACGGGCCCCGGCGCGCCGTCCGGTACGGCGGTGCGCGCCACCGGCGTGACCCGGCGGAGCACGGTGGAGATGTGCCAGGACAGCATGTGTTCGACCTCGACGTAGCGGTCGCCGGACGACGCCCATTTGCGGCCGACGGCGTGCAGGGTCGGCACCATCACCTCCTCCCAGGCGACGGCGAGACCGTACCGCTGGACGGCCGAGGTCAGCTGGCCGTCCACGGCCGGGGCGTCGAGACGGACGGCCGCCCTGGCCAGTCCGCGGCACTCCTGGCGCACATCGCCGAGGGGCAGGCCGGCCGCCGCCTGCGAGCGCCGGCCGCTGCCGGACCGCAGGTCGTCGGTGAGGAACGCCGCCGAGGAGGCGGTGAGGGACTCCGCCGAGGAGAGGGGCGGGGACGCGGCCGAGTGCGGCAGGCCCTGCGCCTCCGGGGCCGCCCGGCGCTCGTGGACCACCGCTCCGGCGGCTGCCTCCCGGGCGGCGCGTGCCGCCTCGGCGGGTGGCACTCCGGCCGAGGTGAGCCGGCACATCGCCTCAAGCACGGCCACGTCCTGGGGTGTCCAGCGGCGGTGCCGTCCGTCGGCGCGGACCGCGGGACCCAGTCCGTACCGGCGGTCCCACGAGCGCAGCGTGGTGGGCGACACCCCGAGCCGGCGGGCGAGGCCCCCGGTCGTCATCCCCGTACCGCCCGCCGCGGTCTCCGTCTCATCGGGCTCCGGGGGACCCGGCTCGCCGGTCGGTTCATCCATGGAGCGACTATACGACGCAGAATCGACGCGGTTTGAAGCCTTCGCCCGTTCGCTCCCAGGATGACCGCACCGGGCCGCCCCGCGGCCGGGACGCCGACGTCCGAGGCGAGGAGCCGTGAGCCATGACCGGACAACCGATGCCCGCGCAGCTGTCCGCGCCCCGGCGGGTGCTGCTGGAGGAACCGCTCACCGACGAAGAGGTGGCGCAGGGCCTGGTGCGCGGCGACGAGGCCTGTCTCGCCGCCGCCCATGACAGGTGGTCGCCCCTGGTGCACACGCTCGCGCGGCGGGCGCTGGGCGACGACAGGGAGGCCGAGGACGTCACCCAGCAGGTGTTCCTGGGCATGTGGCGCGGGCGCCACGGCTACCGGCCCGAGCGCGGCGCGATCGCCGGCTGGATCGTCGGCATCACCAAGCGCAAGATCGCCGACGCGCTCGCGGCCCGGACGCGCCGCGCCGAGCTGGTCGCCTCGGCGGGGGCCGTCCTGGCGCTCGCCGATCCGGTGGCGGCGCGGCCCGAGGCCGTGCTCGACCGGGTGCTGGTGGGACGGGAGATGGCGAAACTGCCCACCTCCCAGCAGCGGGTCCTGCGTCTCGCCTTCTACGAGGACCTGACCCAGACCCAGATCGCCCGGCGCACCGGTCTGCCGCTGGGGACCGTCAAGAGCCATGCCCGCCGTGGACTGCACCAGCTGAAGCACGGACTGCGCCGCGAGGCGAGCGGCTGACACGACGGGGATCGAACGGGTACACGCCTCTTGTGATCCAGTTCGACGCAAAAACGATGCATGTTTTTCTGTGCCACCACAAAACGGACCAACTGCGCTTCACTTCGTGTCGTTTCCCTTTCGATGCATGCCTCTTTCGCTTCGGAACGGACCGACGTCCCTCCGGCGCATCCGTCTGCCACGCACCGCCGGAAGAACTGAGGACAAGGGGCGGCACGACCCGGCACCTCGGGCCGCCGACACGGACAGCCGTGGCTCCGCTCCTTCGGACCCTCCTCCCGGGGCAGTCGGCTGTCCCGGGAGGAGAGGCCGCCTCGGCGTTCGGCCCGCCGGAGCGGCCCAGCAGTCCGGGGCCCCGTCCCAGACCGATGACGGCGCCCCGGACTCGGGCTTCGGCCGACGCGTCCCGGCGGACGGGCGGACAGAGAGATCCACCGCCGACCAATCCGCCGGTCCCCCGGCAACGGATTCCAGCCGTACGAAGCTCGCCCCCCGGAGGAACCCTCTCGTGAAAGAAGCCGTGCACATCGGCAAGAACCCCTCGGCCGAACCGGATCTGCAGGAGCTGATGGGCAGTGTCGCCCTCGGTGACCAGCAGGCCTTCGCCGGGCTCTACGACGTCGTGGCGGGTCCCGTCATCGGCGTCGTGCGCGGCGTGCTGCGCGATCAGGCGCAGTCGGAGGAAGTGGCCCAGGAAGTACTGGTGGAGGTGTGGCGGTCCGCCGCCCGCTACCGGAGCGAACGCGGTTCGGTGATCAACTGGGTGCTCACCCTCGCCCATCAGCGTGCCGTCGACCGGGTCCGCTCGGTCGAGGCCTCCGCCGCACGTGAGCACAGGGCGGCCCTGCTCGACCACGCTCCCGAGTACGACGAGGTGACGGAACAGGTGGAAGCCCGGCTGGAACGCGAACAGGTGCGCCGCTGTCTGCGCACACTGACGGAACTGCAGCGTCAGTCGGTGACGCTCGCGTACTACCGCGGCATGACGTACCGCGAGGTCGCCGAGTCGCTGGCACTGCCGCTCGGCACGGTCAAGACCCGGCTGCGCGACGGCCTGATCCGGATGCGCGACTGCCTGGGGGTGACCGCATGAGCACGGTCGACCTGCACACCCTGACGGGCGCGTACGCACTGCACGCGCTCTCGGACGAGGAGCGTGGCGAGTTCGAACGGCACGCCGCGGACTGCGAGGCCTGCACGCAGGAGGCCCTCGAACTGAGTGAGACCGCGGCCCGGCTCGGTCTGGCGGTCTCCGCCTCCTCGTCCGCCGCTCTCAAGAGCAAGGTCATGCGGCGGATCACGACGGTCCGCCAGGACAGCCCGCGCGTCGTGCCCCTGACCCGGCCCCCGGGCGGTGGCCGGGCCCGCCGGCTCTCCCGGTGGGCGCTCGCCGCCTGTGTGGCCGGGGTGGCCGCGTTCGGCGGCACGACCGTGTGGCAGTACGACCGGGCGCAGGACGCGAACGAGCAGGCACGGCAGTCGGAGCGGCGTACGGACGCGATCGCGTCCGTGCTGACCGCCTCCGACGCGAGGACGAGCAGCGCCGAACTCGCGGACGGGGCCCGCGGCACGGTCGTGGTCTCCAAGAGCCGTGACGAGGCGGTCTTCATCGCCTCGGGCATGGCGGCCCCGCCGAGCGGCAAGGTCTATCAGCTGTGGTTCAACGACGGGGGCACCATGCGCTCCGCCGGGCTGATGGACTCCCACCGGACGGCCGAGGCGGTCCTCCTGGAGGGGGCCGTGGACAAGGCGTCCGGGATGGGCATCACCGTCGAACCGGCCGGCGGCTCGGCCGCACCGACCTCGGACCCCATCGCCCTGATGACGTTCCCCGCCTGACCCCCCGAACCGACTGTGCCGTTCCTTCCCCGGCGGGGGAGGGAACGGCACAGTCAGTCGTGGGCTGATCCTCTGGAAGGCATCAGGAGGACATCAGCCGCGCTTCTTCGGCGGTCGCGGGAAGAATCCGCTGGTCCTCTCCTGGTACTCGGCGAATCCAGGACGCTCGGACATGTGCCGCTCCAGCATCGGCTTCCCGCTGCCGTTGATGAGCAGGAAACTCATCACGAGCGGGGACACCGCGGTCACCGCGGCGGCCACGCCCGAGTCGCAGGCCAGGAGGAACAAGCCCCACCACACACAGAAGTCACCGAAGTAGTTGGGGTGCCTGGTCCAGCTCCACAGACCGCGGTCCATGATCTTTCCCCGGTTCGCGGGATCGGCCTTGAAGCGGGCGAGCTGGAAGTCGCCGACCGTCTCGAAGAACATCCCGAGCGCCCACAGCGCGACACCGGCCCACACGAACGCGCTCAGGGAGCCGGACACGTACTGCGCGGCCTGCACCGGCAGCGACACCAGCCAGACCAGGGCGCCCTGCAGCAGGTAGACCATGCGCAGCGCGTAGACATTGCGGTTGCCGGGTGCCTTGGCGAGCATCGCGTCGTAGCGCGGGTCCTCGCCGTGGCCCCGGCCGCGCCACGCGATGTGCCCGGCGAGGCGCAGCCCCCACACGGCGGTCAGTACGGTGACCAGGAGGCGTCGCCCGTCGTTCCCCTCACCGCCGGACGCGAGGAACGACACGAGGGCGACGGCGGTGAAGCCGAGCCCCCAGGCCACGTCCACCACGCGGTGCATGCCCTTGCGGACGGCGACGGCGAAGGTGACGAGCATGACGGTCAGCGCGGCGCCGGCCGCGAAGGCGAGGTTCTGGGCGAAGGCCGCCCAGGGGAACCCGTTCATCGTGCCTCCAGGGCCGTGTACCAGGAGCGTTGCGAGGGCGGCATTCCGCTGTCCCCGCCCGGCGCGGGCCGGGTGCTGAGGATCTGGTCGACCCCCATGCGCCCCTCCTCGAACGCGAGGGCGGCGCCGACCATGTACAGCCGCCACACACGGGCGGTCTCCCGGCCGACGAGGCGGACGAACGCGTCCCAGTTGTCCTCAAGCGTGCGGTGCCAGCCCTCGATCGTGCGGACGTAGTGCTCGCGCATCGACTCCACGGACCGCACTTCGAGCCCGGCGTCCTCCAGCAGCCCGACCGTCTGTCCCATGGGTCTCATGTGCATGTCGGGCGCGATGTACGCCTCGATGAACTCGCCGCCGCCCGGGGCGTTGCTGCCGCGCGACATCTGCTGGACGAGGACACGGCCGCGCGGTCGCACCATGCGGTGCAGGGCGGCGGCGAACGCCGGGTACTCGGCGTCCCCCACGTGCTCGCCCATCTCGACCGTGGCGACCGCGTCGTAGGCGCCGCCCGTGATGTCGCGGTAGTCCTGGCACACCACGTCGACCTGGTGCTCCAGACCGCGCTCGCGGACCTGCTCGCGGATGTACGCGGCCTGTTCGCGGGCCAGGGTGACGGCGGTGACCTGCGCCTTGTGCTGCTCGGCCGCGTACAGGGTGAGGGAGCCCCAGCCGCAGCCGATGTCGAGCAGCCGGGCGCCCGGGACGAGATCGAGTTTGCGGCAGATCAGTTCCAGCTTGGCCCGCTGCGCGTCGGCGTCCGTGAACTCGGGATCATCGCTGGTCCAGTAGCCGCACGAGTACGCCATGGTCTCGTCGAGGAGCAGCCGGTAGAAGTCGTTCGACAGGTCGTAGTGGTGGCTGATGGCGGCCCGGTCGCGGGCCTTGCTGTGCAGTCCGCCCCGCAGGCGTGCCTGGGAGGCGGGGGTGGCGGGGCGCGGGCCGACGGCTCCCAGCCGCACGGCGGTCCCGGCCGCCCTGACCAGGTCGGCCGGGGTGAACCGGGGAGCGTCCGCGCCCCGTTCGCGTGCGGCTGCCCACATGAGCCGCAGCCCCTGGGCGAGGTCGCCCTCGACGTCGAGTTCGCCGGTGACGTAGGCCTGGGCGAGGCCCAGTTCGCCGGGCTGCCACAACAGTCTGCGCAGGGCGCGCCGGGAACGTACGACGATTACGGGGGCTCCGGCGGGGCCGGTCTCGCTGCCGTCCCAGGCGCGCAGCCGGACCGGGAGACGGCCGCCGAGCGCGTCCTCGGCCAGCGCGGCGAGCCGGTGGGCGGCCCCGGGTCGGGCGGGGCGGGCGGTACTCATCGGGACGGGTTCTCCTTCGTGAACAGGAAGTGCTGGACGTCGAGGTAGCCGGAGCGGAATCCCGCTTCCGAGTACGACAGGTAGAAGGTCCACATCCGGCGGAAGGTCTCGTCGAAGCCGAGGGCGTCGACCTCGTCGGCGCGTTCGGTGAAGCGTTCGCGCCACAGGCGGAGGGTCTCCGCGTAGTGCGCGCCGTGCGCGTCGCGCCGTGTGACGGCCAGCTGCGTGTGGTCGCGGACGGTCTCCTCCACGGCCTCGACGGAGGGCACCTGGCCGCCGGGGAAGATGTACTTCTGGATCCAGGTGAAGGTGTGCCGGGCGGCCAGCATCCGCTCGTGCGGCATGGTGATGGCCTGCAGTGCGGCGCGTCCGCCGGGGGCCAGCCGGGCGTCGATCGTACGGAAGTAGACGGGCCAGAACTCGACGCCGACCGCCTCGATCATCTCGACGCTCAGCACGGCGTCGTACGTCCCCGTGGCCTCGCGGTAGTCGCACAGCTCGACCGACACCCGGTCGGCGTGCCCGGCCTCGCGGATGCGCTCGCGGGCCAGGTCGCGCTGTTCGCTGGAGAGGGTGAGGGACGTGACGTGGGCGCCGCGGGCGGCGGCGCGCAGGGCCAGTTCGCCCCAGCCGGTGCCGATCTCAAGGAGCCGGGTGCCCTCGCCGACCTCGGCCAGGTCGAGCAGCCGGTCGATCTTGCGGTGCTGTGCCGTGGCCAGGAGCGGCCAGGTGGCGGGGAAGCCCCGGAAGAGGGCCGCCGAGTAGCTGAGGGTGTCGTCCAGGAAGAGCGCGAACAGCTCGTTGGACAGGTCGTAGTGGCGGCTGATGTTGTCGCGGGCGCCGCCGGGTGTGTTGCGCTGGGCGCCCGGCTGCTTGGGGGCCCACAGTCCGCGCAGTTTCTGGAGCGGCGCCGGAATCAGCTCCGCCAGGCTGCCGGCGAGCACGGTGAGGGCGGCGACCAGGTCCGGCGCGTCCCACTCCCCCGCCATGTAGGACTCGCCGAAGCCGATCAGTCCCTGGGTGCCGACACGGCGGTGGAACGCTTCCGGGTCGTGGATCTCGACGAGCGGTCCGCCCAGGCCCAGCTGGGTACCGTCGGGGAACCGTACGCGCAGCGGCAGGCGTTCGAGCGCCCGGCTCACCAGGGCCCGGGTGAGAGCGGTCCGGGCGCGCGAGGCGTCCGGCCGGTCGACCACGTCCGGCCAGAGCTCGGGGTTCACGTCCATACGCCGTCCGGCGATGGAGCCGGGCTCTGCTGTCCTCATTCGGCACTCTCCTGGGATCGATGACGGGGGCGGGGCTGGACGGGCAGTCCCCGCAGGAAAAGACGTATGCCGTGGATACGGATGGCGGCCGAGACGGCCGCGGTGGACCACGGGTGGCGCAGGGCCTCGCGCACCAGCGCGCCCCGGGTGACGGGGCGGCGGGCGCCGTGGACGGTCGCGGTGAACGGCCGGCCGCCCTCGCGCTCCAGCCGCACGTTCAGGTCGAGGCGGTCGCCCGGCGCGGGCAGGCGCATGCGGTAGGCGCCGTCGACGGGGAAGAACGGCGAGACGTAGAACTCCTTGTCGGTGCGCGCCACGCCGGCCTCGTCCGGGGTCAGCAGATAGCTGTGCCGCTCCCCGTAGGTGTTGTGGACCTCGGCGACGACACAGTGCAGTTCGCCCTGGGGGTCGTGGCACCAGTAGAGGCTGAGCGGGTTGAAGACGTACCCCAGTACGCGGGCGTGGGCGAGCATCAGCACGGGCCCGCCGTCGAGGTGGACGCCGCGCGAGGCGAGGAAGCGGTCCAGGCCCGCGCGGATCGTCGCCGCACCGCCGCCGAAGTGGTCGCGGGTGTCGAACCTGGCCAACGGACGCAGATACCACGGCAGTTCGGGCGGCCGGTCGGGGTCGATGAGCCACAGATAGGTGCGGTGGCGCATGGAGTACCGGGTCGGGGCCGTGCGGACGTGGGTCACCGTGCACGGGTAGAGGGCGGGCGTGACCGTGCCCGGGCGGGCGGCGGATATGCCGGTCCGCGGGGCGGGTGTGCCGGCGTCGGGGTGCGGGGCGGGTGTGCCGGTTCCGGGGCGCGGGGCGGGTGTGGGGGTCACCAGGTCACCCCCAGCGCCTCGGCCGCCGTCACGCCGGAGCGGCAGCCGTCCTCGTGGAAACCCCAGCCGTGATAGGCGCCGGCGTACGCGGTGACGGCGGTGTTCAGCGCGGGCAGCCGCCGCTGGGCGGCCACCGACTCGGGGGTGTAGACGGGGTGTTCGTACACCATGCGGGCGAGGACCTGGTCCGGGTCGACGCGGTCGAGACCGCCCAGGGTGACGACGTACGTCTCCGGTGCGTCGAGGCGCTGGAGCCGACTCATGTCGTAGCTGACCCTGACCCGGTCGGCGCCCGCGGCGCACGACGGCATCAGGTAGTTCCACGATGCGCGCGCCCCACGGGCGCGCGGCAGCGGTGAGGTGTCGGTGTGCAGGAGGGTGGTGTTGCGGGAGTAGCGGAACGCGCCGAGCACCTCCCGCTCCTCGTCGGTGGGGTCGGCCAGCAGACGCAGGGCCTGGTCGGGATGGACGGCCAGCACCACCGAGTCGTACGTGCCGGTGGTGCCGCCCTCGGCGGTGATCTCGACCCGGTCGGCGTACCGGCGGACCGCGCGGACCGGGGTCGAGGTGTGCACCGCGTCGATGTGCTTGGCGACCCGGTCGACGTATGCGCGCGAGCCGCCGGTCACGGTGCGCCAGGCCGGCGAGCCGCCGATGGACAGCAGTCCGTGGTTCGCCAGGAACCGGAACAGATAGGCGGCCGGATAACGCTGGGCCGTCTCGGCGTCGCAGGACCACACCGCGGACACCACGGGCGTCATGAAGTGCGCGACGAAGTAGGCCGAGAAGCGGTGCCGGGCCAGGAACTCGCCCAGGGTGAGGGTGTCGCCCTCTCCCCCGGCGTCCTCGTCCGCGGCTGCCCGGGCGAGCAGCCGCCGCGCGGCCCGGTGGAAGCGCGGCACCTCGGCGAGCATGCGCAGGTACGGGCCGCGCAGGGCGTTGCGGGGCTGGGCGAAGAGTCCCGCGGGACCGAGCGCGCCCGCGTATTCGAGACCGCAGCCGTCGCAGCGTACGGACATGCTCATCTCCGACTCCTGCGTGGTGACGCCGAGTTCGGAGAAGAGCCGGAGCAGGTTCGGGTAGGTGCGGCGGTTGTGCACGATGAAGCCGGAGTCGACCCGGTGCACCCGGCCGTCCGACGAGGTCAGCTCATGGGTGTGGGCGTGTCCGCCGAGCCGCTCGTCCGCCTCGTACAGGGACACCCGGCGCGTACGTCCGAGGATGTACGCGGCGGTGAGCCCGGCGACGCCCGAGCCGACGACGGCCGTACGGTGGGTCCGCCCCGGTATGTCCTCCCCGTCCCCCGCCGTGGCGTCCTGTGCCGCTGCTGCCATCGTGCTTCCTCCCAGCCGTCTCCACTCGGAGCCGTCGTGGGTATTCCGGAGCTGCGGCCGCCATGGATTGGCCCGTTGGCCTGCGGATATATCTGCCGCCGGGCAGCCTGCAGATATATCCCCGCACCTCTACACATAAGGGACGAATAAGCGCAGACTGGACGCAAGCGGCGTCCACCGCGGACCGCGCGGCCGCGACAGGGCCCGCAGAGGCAGCGGAGACAAAGGAGTCGAGTCATGGCCAACGTCTCGAACACCAGAGGTGACATCACCCGTCACCCCGATGTGCCCGAGATGCGGGATCGCTACGCCCGCATGCTCGGTGGTCGCGATGTGGCGCTCGTGGACGGACCGGTGTTCCTGCTCGGTCTGTACTGCGCCGCTTCCCCGTGGATCCTCCACTACACGACGAGCCAGCCGGCCATGGTGACGCACAACCTCATCATGGGCATCGCCATCGGCCTGCTGGCTCTGGGATTCACCGTCAACCCCGCACGGATGTACGGCCTGAGCTGGGCCATGTGTGCCATGGGTGTGTGGATGATCGTCGCGCCCTGGATCGTGGGGAGCAGCCCCGACGCGGGTGTGGTGCTCAACAACATCGTCATCGGCGTGCTGGCCGTGGTGATGGGGGTCCTGTGCGCGACCGCCGCGGCGAAGAGCTCACCGCAGACCTAGAGGACGGGACGGACGAGGACGGTCGGCCGGTCCGCGCGCCCGGCGCCGCGGACCGGCTGACGCACGACTTTCGACTCACGACTTTCGACTCACGCCCCTCGCCGCGTCTGCGATCAGTGCCCGGGGACCATGGGCGGCGGTCGGATCGGCGTCGGTGAGCGCGTCCCGGAACTTCTCCGGCGTACTGGACCGGCGTGCCCGCATCGGGCCGCCGGTCGTGGTCGACTTCGCCGACGCACACCTGGGCAACCCGGCGCTCGACCGTCTGCGCCCGTGCTCCTTCCCGCCCGAGCCGGTGCGCGCGAGCGCCGCGCGCCCGGGCCGTGGCGCGGGGTACCCCGCGCGGCCGCTCGCGACCCGCACCTCGCACGACCGGGCACACCAAGGCGAAACGGGCGTGAGCCACGCGCCCTTGGCGGCCGGCCCGTGCGCGGGGCAGGATCACCCCATGGACAGTCCGCTGACACTCGACGCCCCCTCGCAACTGCTCCTTGAAGGGGAGGGAGTTCACCTGCGCGAATGGTCCGAGGACGACCTGGACGCGCTGATCGCACTGTACGACGACCCCGAGATCGCCCGCTGGACGCCGGTGGCCTCACCGTTCGACCCGCCCGCCGCGCTGGTCTATCTCGCCGAGGCGCAGGAGGCCCGGGCGCAGGGACGCAAGCTGCAGCTCGCGATCACCACGGACGGTGGTCTGCCACGGGGCGAGGTACTGCTGTTCCCCAGCAAGGCCGACGAGCGGGACGCCGAGATCGCGTACGGCGTCGCCGCCGCCCACCGCGGTCGGGGCCTGGCCTCCCGGGCCGTCCGGCTGCTCTCCTCCTACGCCCTGGAGCACACGGGCGCCCGCCGCGTGGTGCTGTGCATCGAGGAGGCCAACACGGCGAGTGCGGCCGTCGCCCTGCGCGCCGGATTCGTCCTCACCGACGACGAGCCCGTCCTACGGATGTCCCGCGGACGCGAGATCGCGTTGCGGACATGGAGTCTCACCAGCACTCCTTGAACGCCCGCGCCCGGCCGCCCGCGCACGGGGGACATACGGAGGTTCGGCTCATCGGCGGACGGGCCGGCCAGATGGGCAACGACTCGGACTGCACTCGGTTCCAGGGGGCATCCCTCTATGTAAGGAGTACGACGAACAGGGGCGAAGAGGGGCTGCAATGGAGATCTCGGGCATCATCAGTGCCATCGTGATCGGCATTGTCATCGGCGTGCTGGGGCGGCTCGTGGTTCCGGGCCGTCAGCGCATCGGCATCCTGTGGACGATCGCGGTGGGCATCGTGGCCGCGCTCATCGGCACGGTGCTCGCGAACGTGTTCGACGTGGGCGACACCGACGGGGTGGACTGGATCGAGTGGCTGATTCAGATCGGTCTCGCGGCGATCGGCGTCGCGGCGCTGGACCGCTCGAAGGCGCGCCGCCGCTGACGGAAGCGCTCACGGAAGCGGCCACGGATCCGGACCACGGGTGCGGACCGCTGGTACGGACCGCTGGTACGGACCGCGACGGCGGTCCGCACGCCGTCCGGTCCCCTTTACCGCGCGTTCACGGCTCCTGGCGTGGGGTCACGGCGCCGCGTGGACGTACGGGACGGTCGTGGTGAGCGGGGCGAAACCCAGCCGCTGGAGAATGGGGCGGCTCTGGTCGGAGGCGTCGACCTGGAGGTAGGGGTAGCCGCGCTCGGCGGCGATCCGGGCGCGGTGCACGATCAGCGCACGGTAGATGCCGCGGCCCCGCCAGGCCTCGACGGTGCCGCCGCCCCACAGGCCCGCGAACCGCGTGCCGGGGACGAGTTCCATCCGGGCCGAGCTGACCGGGACCTCACCGGCGAGGGCCACGACCGCTACGACGGTGTCCGGGGCCTCGTCGAGCAGGGCGAGCAGCTGGTGGCGCAGCGCGGTGCCGGGTGTGCCGAAGGCCTGCTCGTGGACGTCGACCATGAGGTCGACCCCGGCGGCGTCGGTGACGGTCCGCAGTGCGACGCCCGGCGGTGGTTCGGCGTCGAGATCCAGTTCCCCGGCCTCGATGATCATCAGGGTCTCCGCCGGTTCGGGGGTGAACCCGGCGGCCAGCAGGCGCTGCCCCAGGTCCCGCGGCCGGTCGTGCCCGTACAGCTTCCACTCGAACTCGCGGCCGAGCTGTGCGAAGTGGCGGCGCTGCTCGGTGATGGCCGCGTCCGCGTCGGCCTCCGTGAGGTCCGACCAGAGCACTCCGTTCCAGCCCCGCTCCGATCCCACGTGCCGGACCACCCCGCCCACGCGCTCCACGACGGAGCCGGGGCCGAAGGGGCGCGCGTTCTCACGCATGTCCCGGTCGAACAGTGCCAGTACCGCCGTGTGATCCATCCCGCCACTCCACCACCCGCGGACCGGCCGGGCAACGGAGTTTCGGGGCCGCCGGGCCGGAGGAGGGCGGGCTGGTGGTGCGTGTGGCGCCTGGTCTTCGAGACCGCCCGGAGTGGATGTTCCCTCGTCGGGACAAGGTCCCGTAGCGGCGAGTCCTCAGGGCACCTGCCAGCCGGCTCTGCACGGAGCGCGGGTCCGGGCTCGTGCCCGGACCCGTGCGTGCCGGCGCCATCAGGTCAGTGCTCGTCCCGGCGCCCCGACCGCTGTGCGGCGGGCCGGAAGCGGCGGTGCAGCGCGACTCCGCCCAGCAGCAGCGCGGCGCTCGCTGCGGCCGTCGGGCCCAGCAGGTCGGTGCCGGTCTGGGCGAGGGCGGCCCGGGGGACGGCCTGCGGCAGGATCTGCGGCCCCTCGGCCTCCACCGGGTCGGCGGGGTCGTCGGGGTCGGCCGGGTCCACGGGCGGCTCCGACGGCTGGGCCGGCTTCGGACCGGACGGCGTGTCCGGGAGCTGCGGACCCTGGCCCGAGGTGTTCGTGGATTCGTTGCCGACGGCGGGGTTGCCGATGCCGACCACGCTCACGGAGTTGCCGGTGACGTTCACGGGGAGCTGGACCGGGAGGTGCACGCCGTTGCCGGAGATCAGGCCGGGCGAGTCCTTCTCGGCACCCTCGGCGACCGCTCCGGCGGAGCCGCCGTGGCGGCCTCCCTCGCCGTCGCCGCCTTCGTTGGCACAGCTGTTGCCGGCTGCGGGGTTGAGGAGCCCGACCACGTTGACGGTGTTCCCGCACGCGTTCACCGGCACGTCCACCGGGAGCTGGATGGTGTTGCCGGAGATCACCCCGGGCGAGTGGGCCGTGCCGCCGTCGGCCGCGGAGTCCGCGTACGCCGGCATGGTCACGGCCACGGCGCCGGAGGCGGCGGCCACGATGATCAAACCACTTCGGGCAACCCGTTTCATAGGTTCCCTGCCTTCCAGGACATGATCGCGAGCAGGCGCCCGCACCGTTTAAACGCGGGCAAACCACGCAGGTTATGGCTGATCCGGCAAACGCCCCCTTCGAGCAGACGACCGAACGCGGCCGGGCGCGGCCGACCGGACAGCGGCTGAGCGGGCGCCGGCCGGGTGGGGCGGCGCAGGATAAGGCCTGCTCCGGCGCCCCGCTCGCGGAGAGGCGTGGCCGCGGGTGCCGCCTTATCGTGATCGAGGGGGAGATCCCGGCCGTGGGCCGGGGCGTCCCGGGAGGCCTGATGCTGTCAACGCGCCAACGCCGTGCCTTCACCTGTGCCATGACGCTGGCCCTGCTGGGAGCAGGGCTGCCGTCGGTGGCCGCGGCCGCCGACGACCGACCCGACCTGTCCCGCTTCCACGACCAGACGATCAAGTGGTCGGCCTGTCCGGGCGACGGACTGCCCGACGGCCTGCAGTGCGGGAAGGTGACCGTCCCCGTCGACTACGCGAACCCCGCCGACGGCACGCTCGACCTGGCCATGGCCAGATTCCGGGCGACCGGCGAGTCCAGAGGGTCGGTGCTGCTGAACTTCGGCGGCCCCGGCGGCCCGGGGGTCGGCGAACTCGCCGACGGCGGGAAGGACTTCTTGGGTCTCACGAACGGCTACGACGTGGTGACCTTCGATCCGCGCGGCGTCGGCCGGAGCTCGCCGGTCAGCTGCGGCGAGGGCACGGACGACGCAGCGCAGGCCCCCGACCCCGACGCGGAGACCGGGACGGAGGCGGACGGGAGCGAGGATCCGCGGGCCGCTCTCGAAGTGCTGCGCAGGCTCGCCGCGGACTGCGCCGAGCACTCGGGCCCCGTGCTGGGACACATCGGCACCGTCGACGCCTCGCGCGACCTCGACGTCATGCGCGCGGCCCTCGGCGACAAGAAGCTCAACTACCTCGGCTTCTCGTACGGGACGCGGCTGGGCGCGGTGTACGCGGCGCAGTTCCCGGACAGGACCGGCCGTATGGTCCTCGACGGCGTGGACACCCTCACCGAGCCGCTGAGCGAGCAGGGCATCACCGGCGCCCAGGGCCAGCAGACCGCCCTGGAGGACTTCCTCGACTGGTGCACCGAGGACGTCAACTGCGCCTTCGGCCAGGACCCGCGCTCGGCCCGGGAGGAGGTGCTGCGGCTGATCGGCTCGCTGGACGCGGACCCGGTGCCGTCGGACTTCGGCATACCGTTCTCCGGCCAGGACCTGGTGGGGGCCATAGGACAGGCCCTCTACAGCAAGGAGCTGTGGCCGGCCCTGTCGCACGCGCTCACCTCGCTGGTCCAGGACGGCGACACACGGGGCATCATGGGGTTCTTCGTAGGCGGCAGCTCGCGCCCCGGTGGGGGCGTCCCCCGCGAGGACTTCCCCCGTGAGGACGGCTCTCTCGTCGACGAGGGAGAGATCCCGCTCGACAACCTCCCGGCCGCGCTCATGGCCGTCAACTGCGCCGACGATCCCGACCGGCCCACCGCCGACCAGGTCGTCGGGAACCTCGACCGGCTGCGTGCCGCGTACGAGCAGGCGTCACCGGTCTTCGGCCGGTACCGGCTCGCCCAGGCACTGATGTGCTACGGCCGCCCGAAGGGAACCTCGTACATCCGCGACGAGGTACGGGACGTCGACACCCCGAAGATGCTCCTCGTCGGCACCCGCGGCGACCCCGCCACGCCGTACCGCTGGACCACCGAGACGGCGGACCGGCTCGGCCCGTCGGCCGTCGTCCTCGACAACAAGGGCGAGGGCCACACCGGTTACTCCTCCTCGAAGTGCGTGCACCGGAAGATCGACGACTTCCTGCTGTACGGGCGGCTGCCGGCCGACGGCAGTTCGTGCGGCGCCGAGGAGTGAGCCACGTACCACGCGCGGGAAGCGGGCGGCCGGTTCAGAAGTCGACCGGGTCGCGCACGATCGGGCACGTCATGCAGTGCCCGCCGCCCCTGCCCCGCCCCAGCTCGGCGCCGACGATGGTGATGACCTCGACGCCCGCCTCGCGCAGCAGGGCGTTGGTCTGGGTGTTGCGGTCGTAGGTGAACACCACGCCGGGTTCCAGCGCGACGGCGTTGTTGCCGCTGTCCCACTGCTGGCGCTCCGAGGCGTAGACGTCGCCGCCCGTCTCCACGACCCGCAGGGCGGGGAAGCCGAGGGCCTTGGCCACGACGTCCACGAAGGGACGGGAGCCCTCGTCGGTGAGTTCGACGCCGGGCGCCTTGTCGGAGGGCCGCAGGGAGAAGGTGTGGACCTTGTCCATGATGGTCGGGTACAGGGTCACGAGGTCGCGGTCGGCGAAGGTGAACACGGTGTCGAGGTGCATCGCGGACCGCAGTTTGGGCATGCCCGCGACGATCACGTGCTCGGCGGCCCCGTTGGCGAACAGGGCCGCCGCGACCTGGGTGATGGCCTGGCGTGAGGTGCGCTCGCTCATGCCCATGAGGACCACGCCGTTGCCGACGGGCATGATGTCGCCGCCCTCGAACGTGGCCTGCCCCCAGTCGAGTTCGGGATCCCCCCACCACACCGTGGAACCCCGGTAGTCCGGGTGGAAGGTGTAGATCGCCTTCATGAGGAGCGTCTCGTCGTGCCGGGCGGGCCAGTACAGCGGGTTGAAGGTGAGGCCGCCGTAGAGCCAGCAGGTCGTGTCCCGGGTGTAGAGGGTGTTCGGCAGCGGCGGCATCAAGTACTCCCGTACGCCGGTCGATTCGCGCGCCAGGGAGACGTAACCGTCACGGAACTCGTCGGGCAGGTCGGCGGTGGACAGGCCGCCGATCAGGTACTCGGCGAGCCCGCGGGGCTCAAGCGACTCCAGGAAGGCGCGGGTGTCGTCGAGGAGTCCGAGGCCGACCTCGTTCGCGGTGATCTTGCGGTCGAGCAGCCAGGAGCGGGCCTGCGGGTCGGCCATGGTCTGCGCGAGCAGGTCGTGCAGTTCGACGACGTCGACGTCCCGTTCGCGCATCCTGGCGACGAAGTCCGCGTGGTCGCGCTGGGCGTTCTCCACCCACATGACGTCGTCGAAGAGCAGGTCGTCGGAGTTGGTGGGGGTGAGTCTGCGGTGGGCGAGGCCGGGTGCGCAGACCAGTACCTTGCGCAGCTTGCCGACCTCGGAGTGGACGCCGTACGCGGGCCGGGTCGGGGTGTCCTGTGGGGTCACGGTCTGCCTTTCGCGGAGTGTGGCGGTGTCTGCGGGGTCAGAGGCTGATCCAGCCGCGCGCGAGCGCGACGACGCCCACGACGGCTCCGGCCACCGAGACGGCGAGGATGACGAGTTCGCGGGGCGAGAAGAGCCGGCGGCCCTGTTCGCGGCGGGCCATGACGAACAGGACCGTGGCGGGCGCGTAGATGATGAGGGACACGAGGAGGTACTTGAGGCCGGCCGCGTAGATGAGGAACGCGGTGTAGACGGTGGCCAGGGCCGCGACGGGCAGGTCCCACCGGCCGGCGCCGCCGGAGCGCGCGACCATGACGGCGAACGCGGCGGCCAGCAGGAACGGGATGAGGGTCAGGGCGCTGGTCAGATCGAGCGCGAAGTTGAACGCGTCGTCCGAGAAGAGCGTGACGACGAGCACGATCTGGGTGAGCACGGTGGTGATCAGCAGGGCGGGCAGGGGCACGTCGGCCGCCGTGGAGCGCCCCAGGAAGCGGGGCATGTCCTCGTCCTTCGCGGCGACGAAGAGCACTTCGGCGGCCATCAGGGTCCAGGCGAGGTAGGCGCCGAGGACGGAGACGATCAGGCCGACGCTGACGAACACCTTGCCCCAGGTGCCGACCGCCTCCTCCAGGACGCCCGCCATGGACGGCTGCCGCAGTTCGGCGATCTCGCTCATCGGCAGGATGCCGTACGACACGATGGTGACCGAGGCGAAGATCGCGAAGACGCTGAGGAAGCCCAGGACGGTCGCGCGTCCGACGTCCTCGCGGCGTCTGGCGTGCCGGGAGTAGACGCTGGCGCCCTCGACCCCGAGGAACACGAAGACCGTGGCCAGCATGGTGCCCTTGACCTGCTGGAACAGGGAGCCGGCGTAGTCGGCGCCGGCGAAGTTCTCGGCGAAGACGCTGGGCTTGAGGCAGAACAGCGCGATGAGGACGAAGACCAGGATGGGCACGACCTTGGCGACCGTGACGATCCGGTTGATGGCCGCGGCCTCCTTGACCCCGCGGCTGATGAGCAGGAAGAACGCCCACAGGCCCGCGGAGGAGAGCAGCATGGCGAGGACCGTGTCGCCGTCGCCGAGCGCCGGGGCGATCGCGCCGACCGTCGACATGATGAGGACCCAGTACGTCACGTTGCCGACGCAGGCGCTCGCCCAGTAGCCGAAGGCGGCGAAGAAGCCGAGGTACTCGCCGAAGCCCGCCTTGGCGTAGGCGTAGACACCGGCGTCGAGGTCGGGCCTGCGCAGCGCGAGCCGCTGGAAGACGAAGGCCAGCATGAGCATGCCGGTGCCGGCCACCGCCCATGCGATGAGCGCGCCGGCCACGCCGGTCTCCTGGCCGAAACGGCGGGGCAGCGAGAAGACGCCCGCGCCGACCATGGAGCCGACGACCATCGTGGTCAGCGTGGGCAGGGTCAGTTTGGCTGCGGGCGACCGGGATTCGCTCCCGGTTCCGGTCTCGGCCTGGCTCATGGGGGTCCTCGGGCGTGGCGGGGAGACGCGAGACGACTGCCCGGCGACATTAACAGCGAAATGCCCCTTTTGCCTGGCCTGATTCCTCCGCATGACTCGCCGCCGATTCAGTCATATGGTGCATCTATGGAGCATCTTCTGAGCCCCGCCACCCTCACCGAGCTGCGTCGGCCGCGGCCCTACCCGGCGGTGTCGGTGCTGACGCCGACCCACCGCAGGGAGCCCGACAAGGCGCAGGATCACGTCCGGCTGCGCAATGTGCTGGCCGAGGCGAGGAAGCAGCTGGAAGCGGACCCCGCGGTCACCCGCGAGCGGCGCACGGACGTCGTCGCGCAGCTCGAACAGGCGCTGGCGGAGGTCGATCTGAGCCACTCCGAGGACGGCCTCGCGATCTTCGCGGCCCCCGGGGAGCACCAGGTGTGGTCACTGCCCCGGACCGTTCCGGAGCGCGTCGTCCTGTCGGACACGTTCCTGACCCGCAATCTCGTCGCGGCGCAGGCCGCCGAGAGCCCGTTCTGGGTCCTGACGGTCTCCGCCGACCGGATCTCACTGTGGAGCGGTCGCGGAGAACGCGTCACCGAGGAGCGGACCGCGGGGTTCCCCCTGACGCGGAGCCTGGAACCGCAGGACGTCGAGCGCGAGGAACGGGTCGGCGATGTGCCGAGCACCTTCCGCGACGAGGAGACACGGCACTTCATGCGGGACGCGGACACCGTCCTCGCCGCCGTCCTGCGCTCCGACCCGCGGCCCGTGTACGTCGCCGGTGAACAGGCCGCGCTCTCGCTCCTCGGCGAGGTCGGCAACGTCACCAAGGACGCCGTCCAGGTGCCGCACGGCGGTCTCGGGCACGCCGGGGCCGAGGCGGTGTGGCAGGCGGTCCGTCCGGTGGTCACGGCCGAGGACCTGCGGACCATCGACGCCGTGACGACCGAGCTGGAGAGCGCCAGGGGACGCCGGGCCTACGCGGCGGGCGTCGACGAGGTCTGGCAGAACGCGACCGCCGGCCGCGTGGGCCTGCTGGCCGTCGAGGAGAACTACCGCGTGACGGTACGCGACGACGGGGGCGACCATCTCGTCCCGGCCGACGGCGACGACCTCGACGCCCGGCACGACATCGTGGACGAGATCGTCGAACAGTGCCTGGACACCGGCGCGCAGGTCCGCTTCGTCCCGGACGGAACGCTGGCCGAGGCGCCAGGCATCGCGGGAGTGCTCCGGTACTGAGCGCCTGGGCGCTCAGCCCAGTTCCGCGCTTCCGAGGTGCTGCAGGAGCTGGTCGGTGGTCAGCGGGTGGAACGGTCCGCTGCGCGCGTCGCGGTACAGCCTCTCCAGCGGGTGGCCACGGCGGTAGGCGCCGCCGCCGACCAGGCGCATGCCGATGTCGACGACGCGGATCGCGTTCTCGGTCGCGACGACCTTCGGGATCTCCAGCGCGCCGAGCCGCAGCGCCGGGTCGTCCGGCAGGTCGCGTCCTTCGTTGAGGCGCGCGGCGGTGACCTCGATCGTATTGGCCGCGGCCTCGATGAGCACGCGCATCTCACCGACGCCCACCTGCACCAGCTGCTGGTCGCCGACCCTGACGTCGGCGGCCTCGGGTACCGCGCCGAGCCGCTTCGTCCGCAGGATCGCGCGCGTCTCGTCGTACGCACGGCGGGCGAGCCCCAGGTACACGGACGCGAAGGTCAGCGTCTGCCATTCCAGGTTCGCGAACAGACCCGGCCGGAACTCCGGCGACACCAGGTCACCGGCCGGCACGAACACGTCCGCGAACACGACGGTCTCGGTGCCGGTCGCGCGCATGCCGAGGGCGTCCCAGGTCTTCTCGACGCGCACGCCCTCGGCCGAGGCCGGGCACACCAGCAGCACCTCGCGTGTCGCGCGCACCGCGTGGTCGGCGGGCAGTTCACCGTCGGGCTCGGTGACCGTCGCGTTCAGCGTGTGGAAGTCGGCGACCGGCGCCAGGGTGCCCCAGCTCTTGCGCCCGCTGACGCGGAAGCCGCCGTCGACCGGCACGGCACGGGTGTCGGCCAGGCCGATCACACCGGCGCGGGTCTCGCTGTACGCGCCGTCGAACAGGTGCCCGTCGCGGGCCACGCCCGGGAAGTAGCGCTCCTGGTGTTCCTCGCTCCACATGCCGCGGAAGAAGCCGATCACGCCCCAGTGCATGTTGAACGCCAGCGCGATCGCCGGATCGCCGTACGCCAGCAGCTCCACACACCGCGCGGTGGTAGCGATGTCGGCGCCCCAACCACCGTATCGCTTGGGGACGTTGAGGCCGGGCAGCCCCAGCGCCCGCACCCGCTGAGCCAGTTCGTACGGGAACGAGTTCTCGGCGTCGTGTCGTGGCCCGGCCTTGCCGAACTCCTCGGCCAGTCGGCGGCAGACGGCGAACGTCTGCTCGCGCTCGGCGGGGTTCATCTCGACGACGTGCACCGGTGGGGCCATGGAGTCCTCCTCGCTCGCGGCGGCGGAGGGCGTCGCCGGACAGTGCGGGGCTGCGCAGGACTGTGCGGGATTCACCTACAACAGCATCAAATACAGCAGAGCCCGCCGGCGCCGCAAGAACGCCTGCCCGACACGGCGTTCGGGCCGGGCGGGGTCAGTCGCGTTCCGCGTTGAGCCGGTCCACCGCGGCCTTCGCGTCTCCGACGGTCAGGTAGTCGACGGCGATGAAGTTGACCGGCGCACCCCGCGCCCGTTCGCACTGGTGCGCCCGGTCCAGCACGGCCCGGCGGGTGTTGATCGCGCCCGCGTCGAGACGGCTGCCGCCGTCGGCGGTGATGAAGTGGTTGAGCAGGAACAGCCGCTTGCCCGTGCCGCCGCGGTGCGGGACACAGCTCAGTTCGGCGGGGGAACGGAAGGCGAACGGCGTCTCCATGGCGTACCGGTAGAAGTTGCGGTACCAGGGCGCCGGTCCGTCGGCCCGCTCGGCGAAGACCACGAGGCGACGGCCGCTGTCGATCATCTCGCCGAGCGTCGGCCAGGGCCGGTCCGGGTCCTCGTCCGGGGTGAACAGCAGGTCCTGCAGGCCCGCTTCGCGGAACGCCGCCTCCGTGTCCTCGCCGCTGAGGGCGTCCTGGACGATCAGCGTGACGACGTCGGTCGGGTGGGCGCGCAGCCAGTCGCCGATCTGCCGCAGGGTCGGCACCAGTTCGATCGCGCCCGCACGGCAGACGGAGTGACAGAGCCACCATCCCGGCCTCGGCGGGTTGAGCCCCTGGACGGCAGCGGTGATCTGGCGGCGCAGCTCGGGCGGGAAGTCCGACTCGTCGAGCCGGTCGGTGACTTCCTCGGGTCGCTCCCAGCGGTAGGTGTCGAGCTGCAGGCCCCGTACTCCGGCGTCGAGCTGGTCGGCGATGAGGGGGTCCTGGAGGGGGCCGATGAACTTGTCGGCGGAGGTGGACATGGCGTTGTGCGAGGTGAGGTGGGCGACCTCGTCGTACCGCCGGTCGCACAGGTCCGGGCTGCCCTGGCAGCTGCGCGGGGTGTCGTCGGAGAAGGCGATCGGCACGAGCGCGACGCCCACGAGGGCGAGGGCCGTCGCGCCGGCCGCGGGCCAGAGCCCCGGCCGCCACCCGCGTACCGGTGTCCCGCGGCGCTCCGCCGCCCACACCAGGCCGACGAGGAGCGCGCCGGCCACCACCGGCACGAGGGCCGCGGTCAGCATTCCCGCGAGGAAGCGGTCGACGGCGGTGGTCTGCAGGTCGTCGAGCAGCCGGGCGGCCGACTCCGGCCAGCCCGCGGAGATGTCGACCGGTCGGCGGCCCACGGTCCACAGGATCACGAGCGCGACGAGCGCCGTGCACAGTCCGCCGGCGGCGAGCGCCCAGCCGAGGTGCCTGAGCCGCCGGGGCCGGGAGTCGGGGCCGGTGAACCAGAGCACGGCCAGGGCCGCGACGCCGAGGGCGGCGGCCAGGGGTTCGACGACGTCGAGCGTGAGGTGGGTGGCCGCGCGGACCTGCCGCACCTCGTCGAGTTCGAGGTCGGCGGCGATGTCCCAGGTCCCGCCGTCCGCGACCGTGCGCAGCCGGGCGGCGGCGGCGCGGGTGCGGTCGGAGAAGGCCGCCGGTCCGACGGCCGCGAGGGCGGTGGCCACGTCGCCGTTCTGCAGGGCGACCGTGACCTCCGGGCGCAGCGTGCCGCGGACGTCCTCGGGAGCGGCCCGCAGCAGGGCGTCGGCGGCGGTGGCCGCCTGGGCCTTCGTCAGGGCCAGCGTCGGCAGGCCTTCCGGGGGCTCTCCGGCGCCGACCTGGCCCACCGCGTCCTTCAGGTCGGCGAGGAAGGCCGGAAAGTCCGGTTCCCGCTGTGCCTGGAGCGAAGAGACCATGTCGCCGAAGTACGCCCTGGTCAGGCCGGTGATGTTGGCGATGACCGGCCGCAGGTCGACGGAGAGCCGCAGGTCGTCCCGGTCTCCGCGCAGGTAGTCGACGAGGTGCCCGATCTGCTGGTCCGTCAGCGTGCGCAGGGTCTCGGGCGGGAGGACCGTCTTGAGGTTGGAGGTCAGCACGGCCTCGGGCACCGGCAGCCGCCCCAGCAGGTCGCGGGTGACCGGCGTGATCCGCGGATCGACCAGCACCTGGTTGTAGAGCCGGTCGTAGGCGTGTTCGTCGGCCAGCACCGAACGGTGGAAGCCGGCGCTCAGTACGGTGCTGCGCGCGGTGGCCGTCAGCGCGACGACCGCGACGCACAGGACCGCACAGATCCAGGCCACGCAGCGCAGCGCTCGTATCCGGGTCGACCCGACCATGCCCTCATGCTGCGCCAAGGATCACGCGGTGGCGAGCCGTGCGGCGGAACGGGTGAGGCATTTCCGGACGGACCCGAGGCCTGCGGTCCCGCACGGCATGCCCCAGTGGTATTTACGTCATAAAGTGCATTTCGACCGCCCGGCCTCTCCGGCCCCCAGGCAGCGACAGCGAGGACAGCACTCGATGATCACACCACCGCCCCATGGGCCCCGCGGGGCCCGCCGACCGGGCCGCACGCGTTCGACCGTCGTCGCGGCGGCGGCCCTGGCCGCGGTCGCGGGCGCCGTCACGTCGTGCAGCACCGACAGCGGCTCGGACTCCTCCACTCCCTCCTTCAGCGAACGCCCCTCGCCGCCCGACACCGCGTCCTTCTCGGGGACGGCCCCTTCCATGAAGGAGTCGCTCGTCGAGTCGGCGCGCGCCGCGGCCTCCGCGGCGGCGTCGTCCGCCTCGGCCGCGGCCTCCTCCTTCGAGGCGTCCGTGTCGGCCGAGGTGGAGCGGGCCAACAGCGCCGCGGAGAAGGCGCTCAAGGACGTCGACGGCCAGGGGAACGCCATGTCCGACGTCTCCATGACCGGCAAGCCCCGGTCCGGGACCGGCGGCCTGCTCGTCGTCCTGGTGAACATCACCAACAAGACCGACAGCAAGGCCTCGTACGCCGTGCGGGTCGATTTCCTCGACTCCGCCGGCAAGACGGTGGAGACCAGGTACGTCGGCGCCGAAGACCTCGCGCCCGGCGAACGCGCCCAGCCGCTCGCGGTGAGCCGCAAACCCGCCGAACCGGCCCTGACCCCGAAGCTGTCCCAGGCCCAGCGGTACTGACCTGCCCCGGCCCGAGGACGCCCGGCCCGGCCCGGCCGTTGCCCGCGCCGCGCGGAGCGGCTAGGAAGACCGGATGACTCGCTCCCCGCTCCCGGTCTGCGGCCCCGAGGGCCCCTTGCGTGCCACGTCCTCCCCGCAGGGACCGTCCCCCGTCCGGGCCGTGCTGTTCGACTTCGGCGGCACGCTCTTCCAGATGGGCTCGTACGCGGACCGCATCCGCTCCGCGCTGGGACGCCCGGTCGGCGAACGGGAGATGGACGAGGTGCTGAACGGGCTGGAGAAGGGGCTCACCGACCCGGACGTCGTCGAGGCGCAGCGCGGACGTGATGTGTCCTCGCGCGCGCACCGGCACGCGTTCACCACGTGGTACGCGTCGGTACCGGAACTCGCGCCGTACGCCGACGCGCTCTACGCGCAGTTGCAGGCACCCGGGCACTGGGTGCCGTACGCGGACACACGGTCCACGCTCGCACGGCTGACCGACGCGGGGATCGCGCTCGGCGTGGTCAGCGACGTGGGCTGGGATCTGCGGGCGACGTTCGCGCACCACGGACTCGATCAGCACTTCTCGTCGTGGGTGCACTCCTACGCCCACGACACGGAGAAGCCCGACCCGGCGCTCTTCGCTCACGCCTGCCGTGAACTGGGGGCCGCGCCGGCCGAGACGCTGATGGTGGGCGACCATCCGGCGAAGGACGGCGGGGCGGCGGGCGCCGGGCTCCGCGCCTACGTCCTGCCCGCCGGAGCCGCGCCGGGTGCGGTCCGGGGTCTGGACGCCGTGCTGCGACTGGCAGGGGTGAGCCGCGCGTGAACCGCACCTGCGTCGCACCCTTTTGACTCACCCCTGTTGAGTAGGGCCCGACCGTCGATCCGCGTACGGGATGCGTCCCGGTCAGGTCCCTCAGCAGGACGGTGGCACGTGCCAGCGGCACCACCCTCTCGTGTGTTGCCGAATCCCTTACAGCGCGTCGCAGGCTGTGCAACAGTCGTAACGGTCCTTCCCTCTGCCTTGGTCGTACCGTGCCTGTATCGGAGTACGTCATGCCGTCCCATCTCTCGGCGGACCACCCTGCCGCCCAGCCGCCCCCGCGCGGCTCGGTCGACGCGCTCATCTCGCAGACGCGTCGGCTCCGGGGCGACATGGACGCCGTACGACGTGACGCGCCCGCCGACCGCACGGACCCGGAGGGGCGCTGGCAGCGCGCCCTGTGCGACCTGGCCGTACATCAGCTCGACGATCTCGACGCGCATCTGTCGCAGTTGCGGGACGGCCCCTCGACCGCGCCCGCCGCGCAGGAAGCGCCACCCCCGGCCGTCCGGGCCGCGCAGCCCGCCTCCCCCGGGCGCGGCTCGCTGATCAGCCGGGTCGGCAGTGCCGAGTGGAACCTGCTGACGGACGAGGCGACCTGGTCGGGTGAGCTGTACCAGATCCTCGGCAGGGACCCCGCCGCTCCCCCGCTCACCCTCGACGAACTGCCCTCCGTCGTCCTCGACGACGACCGGCCGAGGCTGACCTCGATGGTCACGGACTGTCTGATCGACGGCAAGCCGATCGACGGGGAGTTCCGCATGGTCCGGCCCGACGGGGGCGTACGGACCGTACACATGATGGGTGAGCCGGTGCTCGCCGCGGACGGCAGCACCGCCTCGATGTGGGCCGTCCTGCGGGACGTCAGCGAACTGCGCCGCAGCCAGCGGACCGTCAGTGAGACCCGTGACTCGCTGCAGCGTGAGCGGCAGGCCGCACAGACCGAACGCCGTCTCGCGGTCGAGCTCCAGGAAGCCGTTCTGCCGCCGTGGCGCGGCTCCCCGCCGCTCCCGCAACAGGGCCCGGGCACACTGGACCTGGCCGCCCGCTATCTGCCCTCCACGGCCGGCTCACTGATCGGCGGCAACTGGTACGACGCCCTCCACATGCCCGACGGGCAGACGCTGTTGAGCGTCGGCGACCTCACCGGGCACGGGGTCGCCGTCACCTCGGGCATGGCGATGCTGCTCGGTGCGCTGCGCGGCATGGCCGTGGCGGGCACGGAACCCGGCCAGCTCATGTCCTGGCTCAACCAGTTACTCGACGCCTCCGCCCAGCCCGCGCTCGGCAGCGCGGTGTGCTGCCGCTACCGGCCGCAGAGCCGGACCCTCCTCTGGGCGCAGGCCGGACACCCCGCCCCGCTGCTGTTCCGCAACGGGACGGGGCGCATGCTGGCTCCGCCCGACGGCGTCCTCCTCGGCGCCACCTCGGGTGCCGTCTACGGGCAGGCCGAAGTGGCCCTCGAACCGGGCGACCTGCTGCTCCTGCACACCGACGGACTGGTCCCCGCACGGTGGGGATGCGCCCGCCCGGACGCGACCGGGACGGTGGAGAACACGGCGGACGTCAGCCGTCTCCTCGACCTGGCCCCCCGCTTCCAGGAGGCCCGCAGCGCACAGGACTGCGTACGGACCGTCGTGGAGGAGTTCGGGGAGGCGGAACGCGAGGACGACGCCTGCGTACTCGTCGCCCGGGTCACCACCTGAGGGAACCTGAGGCGGGCGGCCCGGGTCGTCGGTGTTGGTATCGGTGCCGGTGTCCGTGTCTATGTCTGCGCACAAACCCCCTACGCGCGTTCTGCGCTCACATCCCCTATGCGCGAGCGCCGTTGTTGCCCCTCGGCTTCAACGAGCCCTTGGGCAGCGACAGTTTGATCTCCTCACGCAGCTCGTGGATCTTCGGATAGCTGGAGTACTGCCCGGTCAGCCGGTACATCTCCCGGAGCCGGTCCCAGGTGCGATGGGACGAGTTCGAACCCATCGACGACAGGGCCAGGCGTGCGTAACGGTCGGCCTGTTCGGGGTCGTCGGCGATGAAGCAGGCGGAGGCGAGCGAGAGATGGTCGAAGATCTTCGACCGGTCCCGGCCCTTCTCCCGCAGCGCCAGGGCCTCCTTGGCGTGGCGCTGCGCGACGGCGGCCGCGGCCGGGTCGTGCTCCGCCAGCGTCCGGTAGGCGAGGGCCTGCATGCCGTGCATGTCCGCCTCGTCGAAGAGCTGCATCCAGCTCGGCGGCGGCACGTCGCCCTTGTCCGAGACGAAGAGGTCCTCCGCCTCGCCCAGGGTGCGCCGCATGGCCTGGCCCTTGCCCAGTGACGCCTGCGCCCAGGCCTCGATGGTGTAGAGCATGGCCTGCGTACGCGGCAGGACCTCGTCGCCGGATCCCGACTTGGCGAGATTCATGAGGTCGAGCGCGTCGTCGGGCCGGCCCAGGTGCACCATCTGGCGGGCCGCCCGGGAGAGCGCCTCGCCCGCGCGGGGCCGGTCACCGCCTTCCCGGGCCGCGTGCGCGGCGATGATGAAGTACTTCTGCGCCGTGGGCTCCAGGCCGACGTCGTGCGACATCCAGCCCGCGAGCACGGCGAGGTTGGCGGCGACGCCCCACAGGCGCCGCTGCAGATGGTCGGGGTGCCGGTAGGAGAGCATGCCTCCCACTTCGTTGAGCTGTCCTACGACAGCCTTTCTCTGCAGGCCGCCACCGCGGGCCGCGTCCCAGGCCCGGAACACCTCGACCGAGCGCTCCAGTTCCTCGATCTCCTGCGACCCGATGGGGGCGGCCTCGTAACGGTCGAACCCGGCGGGGTCGGCGTGCAGGGGATTGTCGGTGTCGGGGGCGTCGGCCACCAGGGCCGGATCGGTGTGCAGCCAGTCGTGCATGGAACTGCTGATTGCGGATCCTGCGGCGAGCGCGGCGCCCGCGCCCACCAAGCCGCGTCGGTTGAGCATGAGGTCCATTCCCGTGAATTCGGTGAGGACCGCGGCAGTCCGCTCGGGCGCCCACGGCACACCGTCGGGATGTTCAGCACTCCCGCCGCCCTGCCGTTTTCCCGTACGCCCGTGCCGGACCAGACCGAGGTCCTCGATGGTCACGACACGGCCGAGACGCTCGGTGAACAGTGCTGCCAGTACCCGAGGCACCGGATCGCGCGGGATCTCTCCCGTGTCGATCCACCGCCGCACCCGTGAGGTGTCCGTCGCCAGCTGGGGGTGGCCCATGGCCGCCGCCTGCCGGTTGACCATCCTCGCGAGTTCGCCCTTGGACCAGCCGGCCAGGCCGAACAGGTCCGACAGTCGGGTGTTGGGTTGTCCGCTCACGTCAAGCCCCCAGGTTCTCGGCTGAGTTGACAGTAACCGTCTGTCAGTTGCTGAGCGACTATTCGCCAGGGTTCGCCAGGGCACGCCAGATGGTGTGCCAGTGGGCGCCGGGTGTCAGGTAGGAACGCGCCACCCCGACCCGGTCACCGAGGGACATTCCCCAGGGTGTACCGGCGCGACCGGGGCGGGTAGCGCGGCAACTCGCCGGCACACGAAGGGATCTGTTTCGCCCATGTACACAGCATCGTCCTCCGTGTCCGCCCCACCCCGGTCGCTGCACGCCCGCCCGGTCGGCGGCGGCCCCTACCTCGACCCCGCGCGTCCCGCGGCGGCTCCCGTACTCGGTGGCGGCCGGTCGCGGCGCATCCCGGGGCTCGGGACGCCACCGCTCAGCGGGAGACTCGACTTGTCCGGCCCCCAGGGCGCCCAGCTGCGTACGGCGATCGCGTCGGTGCACCGGATCTGCCCGGAGTTCGCTCCGGTGCAGGTGCTGCGCCGCAGCGGACGCTCCGTGCTCCTTGTCGGTACGACAGGGCGCAGCACCGCCGTAGCCAAGTGTTTACTGGACCACTCCCCCGTGTGGACCGAGCGGATCCGGCACGAGATAGCGGCATACCGCTCGTTCGTGCGGCACCGGCCGCCGGTGCGGGTGCCCCGGCTGATCGCGGCGGACCCGGACAACTGCACCCTGGTGATCGAGCGGATGCCGGGACGGGTGGCGGCGCTGAACCGGCATCCGGTGGAGGCCCCGCCCCGTGCGGACATCAGGGCGGCACTCGGCGCGATCTGCCGGCTGAACGCGTGGCGGCCGCCGGCGGGGACGTTCGGCGCCCCGCTGGACTACGCGGCGCGGATCTCCCGGTATCACGAGCTGGGACTGCTCACCGACCGGGACATGGGTGACCTGCAGAAACTGGTGCACGGCATCGCGCACTCGGCCGGCCGCCAGGGCATGGGCCAGTTCTGTCACGGCGATTCCCTCCTGTCGAACATGCTCCTGTCACCGGCCGGTCCAGTGCTGGTGGACTGGGAGCACGCGGGTTGGTATCTGCCGGGGTACGACCTGGCGACGCTGTGGGCGGTCCTCGGGGAGGCGCCCGCCGCCCGCCGGCAGATCAGCCAGCTGGCCCAGTCGGCGGGACCCGCGGCGCGTGACGCGTTCCTGGTGAATCTGATGCTGGTCCTGACGAGGGAGATCCGTACGTACGAGACGGCCGTGCAGCGGTCGATGCAGGAGACGGCTCCGGCGGCACCGGGACCGGCCCACCCGGGCGCCGCGCCGTCCGGTGAGGAACAGCGGCTGCTGCTGAGGCGGCTGCACGACGACTGCCAGATGGCCCGCAAGGCCGTTCGCGCGGCGGTCGGTACTCGCTGACGGGGACGAAGGCCCGCGGTACGCCCAGGGACAGGGCGCGCCGCGGGCCTTCTTCATGTCGGCGGCCTTTACCTCGGCTTTTCCGCTGCCCGCTTTTTCGCAGCCCTGCCACCGCCTCGGCATCAGAGGTCCACTCCACTGACGCCTCGCAGGCCGGGTCACCACCGCACCGGAAGTGGTGAACCCCCACCGCTGACGTGGGAAATCATCCGCCTCTGGGAATGATTGACGGATCGTCGGACAGCCGGTACCACTGACGCACACCCGCCCCCGTACGCACCGTCACGCCCGAACGTCCCAGGAGGCCTGCTTTGCGAGGATCCCCCACCGACCCCAGCACTTCCGCCCGGCGCAGACGTGCCCGCCGGACCGCGGGTGCCGTCGCCTCGGCCGCGCTGCTGCTGCCTCTGCTGGGCGCCGCCCCGTACGACGGCGACGGCAGCCGGACGTCCGCGCCCTCCGCGCAGTCGTCCTCTCTTCCCTCCGCGCGTCTGCAGAATGCTTTCGTCAGGGCCGCCGACACGTACGACGTGCCGCAGAGCGTGCTCCTGGCCGTCTCCTATCTGCAGTCCCGGTGGGAAGCGCACGAGGGGGCTCCGAGTGTCACGGGCGGCTACGGCCCGATGCATCTGACCGACGCCCGCACGGCGATCGCCCGGACCGTGGCATCGCATCACGGTGACGGTACGGAGGACGCGCGGGGCGACGACTCACGCGGCGCCCGCCTGCCCGACGCGGAGGGTGCGCGGACGCGGGTGCCGACGGACGCCGAGCTTCCGGCGCGTCTCAAGACGCTGACGAAGGCCGCCGAGCTGAGCGGCATTCCCGCGGAGCGGCTGCGGACGGACGCCGCCGCGAACGTGGCGGGCGGCGCCGCGCTGCTGGCGGCGGCCCAGAAACAGCTGGGCGAGCCGCTCAGTGCCGACGCGGCCGACTGGTACGCGGCGGTGGCGCGCTACTCGGGTGCCGACGACACGGCGACGGCGGCGACGTACGCCGACGACGTCTTCGACGTGATCCGCCGCGGCGAGCAGCGCACGACGGACACGGGGCAGCGGATCACGCTGGCCGCGCAGCCGCGGTTGCGCCCGGCGACCGCCCAGTTGAAGGGGGCGGGGCTGCGGGCGCCGGCCGCGGGCACCACCGAGTGTCCGTCGACCGTGTCCTGCGAGTGGATTCCGGCGCCGTACGAGGAGTTCGGGGACGGGGACTACGGCAACCACGACCTGGGCGACCGGCCGAAGTCCCAGAGCATCAAGTACATCGTCGTCCACGACACCGAGGGCGCCTGGGACGGCGTCCTCAACCTGGTGCAGGACCCGACCTATGTGTCGTGGCAGTACACCCTGCGCTCCACCGACGGGCACATCGCCCAGCACGTGAAGGCCAAGGACGTGGCCTGGCACGCGGGCAACTGGTACATCAACGCCAAGTCGATCGGCCTGGAGCACGAGGGTTTCCTGACCGCCCCCGACACCTGGTACACGGAGGCGATGTACCGGTCGTCGGCACGTCTGGTGACGTACCTGGCGAAGAAGTACGGCATCCCGCTGGACCGGCAGCACATCCTCGGCCACGACACCGTGCCCGGTACGACGACCGCGACCATCCCGGGGATGCACACCGACCCGGGCCCGTACTGGGACTGGCAGCACTACTTCGCGCTGCTCGGCAAGCCGCTGCACGCCACGGCCGGGCCGAAGGGCGGTCTGGTGACCATCGCGCCGAAGTTCGCGACGAACAAGCCGGTCTTCACCGGCTGTGTCACGGCGAGCGAACCCTGCGCGGCCCATGGGTCCAGTGCCGTACGCCTCTACACCGAGCCGCGTGAGGACGCCCCGCTCGTCAAGGACATCGGGCTGCGGCCCGGCGGCGGCGACTCCACGACCGGCGTGAACGACCTCGGCTCACGGGTGTCCACCGGGCAGCGGTACGCGGTCGCCGGGCGCGACGGCGACTGGACCGCGATCTGGTACCTCGGCCAGAAGGCCTGGTTCAGGAACCCGGCGAAGCAGCCCACGGCGGTGGACGCGGCCGGTGCCGTCATCACCCCGAAGGCCGGACTGGCCGACATCCCCGTGTACGGGCGCGCGTACCCGGAGAAGGAGGCGTACCCGGAGGGTGTGCCCGTCCAGTCGGTGTCGCCGCTGCCGTACAAGCTGCTCGCGGGGCAGAAGTACGCGGTCGGTGACAAGGTGCCGGGCGAGTACTTCTACGCGCCGACCTTCGACACGGCACCGCACCGGGTGGTGCGGGGTTCGGACCTGTACTACGAGATCCAGTTCGGGCACCGGGTGGCGTTCGTACGGGCCGCCGATGTGCAGGTGACGCCCTCCGCGTGAGCCGGGGGCGGGCTGCGCCGGGTCTCAGGACTCGATCCGGCGCAGCCGCTCGGCGTCGCAGGTGCGCGGGCAGGTGGCGCAGGCCTCGGCGGGGCGGATCGTGTAGTAGAGGCAGCAGCCCATCCGGGTGCGGGTCGGGTGCTGCCGGCCGTCGCGGCCGGTGAGGTGGCGGAAGTCCGCGCCACCGGGGAAGGGTGCGACGGCGGAGGGCAGCAGCGCGGTGGCGGCCCGTACGGAGTCCGGTTCCCGGCCGAGCATGCGGCCGAGGTACCAGATGCCGGAGACGAGGTCGTCGGTGACCAGACCCCACAGCGCGCGCGGGCCCCGCCGGACAAAGGGACCGATCGCGGAGAGCAGGGGCTCCATGTGGTCGGCGACGGCGACCCGCAACTCCGCGCGCAGAGCCTCCTCGTGCGGGACCGTCAGGACCCCGGGGAGAGCGCCGGCCGAGTCCCCCGGCAGACACGCCAGGTCCGGTCCGGGCGTGATCTCGAACGTGCCGGACGACAGGTCGATCCGCACGTCCTCGGGGCGGATCCGCGGCACCCGGCCGGTGAGGTACCAGACGCCGCTCATGAGCAGGCCGACCGACCACGCGTAGTCGTGCAGGGCACGGGAGGCGGCGACATCGCGGCGCGGGACGTGGTCGTAGCGCTCCCGGATGCGGGAGTCCTCAGCCGCCAGGAACGCCTCAAGGGCCTCCTGATCCTTCGTCAACTCCGCGCCACTCACGCCCGTTCGGGTGAAGTCCGACGACGGGTCCGGCACCCGAACCGTCAACGCCGGGCACACCTGGACCAGTTGCCGATACGTGTCGCGGAGCAGGCCGGACACGGTCGTGGGCGCAACCGTCGACACAGTCTCCAGGGCCACGGTCATCGGTACTCCTGTACAGGGGGAAAAGCAGCAAAAACAGGTAAGCCTTACCTTAGTATAGAGATCGCTAACAGCGGTGCGTGACGACACCCCCCGAGCAACGATCAAGGGAGGCGCACGTCACAGCACCTCCATCGGAAGTTGTTCCCCGCGTGCGTATGTACCTGCTTGCCCGCAACCCCACGGACTCCGTCACCGAAGGGTTTCTTCCCGCCGCCGCACGGCTCGGCCTGGACGTGAGCGTGCTCACCGACCAGCCGGACGCCCATCGGCGCGTGTATCCGCAGACCGAGATCGTGGAGTGCGACGTCCGCGACTTCCGTTCCGTCGTCAGCCGGATCTCGACGCTGGGCCGTCCCGACGCGGTCTTCTCCAACAGCGATCATCTGCAGACCCAGACCGCGCTGGCCGCCGACTACTTCGGTCTGCCGGGCAAGGACTGGCGGGTCGCCCTGCGCACCAAGGACAAGGCGGAGATGCGGCGCCGTCTCGCGTCCGCGGGCGTGGACACGGTGTGGTCGGCCGAGGTCACCGAGGACACGGACGTGGCCGCTCTCGACGTGCCGTACCCGTGTGTGGTCAAGCCGCGTGAGGGCGTGGCCAGCGAGGACGTCGTACGCGTCGGGGGCCCCGGGGAACTGGTGGCCCGCTGCGCGGAGATCCGGGGCCGACGCCCCGGGGCCGCCCTGGTCGTCGAGGAGTATCTGCCCGGCGAGCTGTACACCCTGGAGACCCTCGGTGACGGTCACGTCCGTCATGTCCTGGGCGGCTTCCACACCGTCCTGTCCCCGCCGCCGTATTTCATAGAGGAGCGGCTGGCCTTCGTGGCGGCCCATCCCGAGACGGTCGTCGCTCAGGTGCTCGCCCAACTCGACGCCCTCGGGGTCGGTTTCGGGGCCTGCCACACCGAGTTCGTGGTGCACGAGGGACGGGCGAGGATCATCGAGGTCAACTACCGGGCCATAGGCGACCAGTGCGATCTGCTGCTGGCTCAGCTGCTGGAGATCCCGCTCTTCGAGCACATCCTGCGTACGCATCTGGGTGAGCCCCTGCCCGCCTCTCTCGGCGGGCGGCGTGACGGCGTGGCCCGGCTGGACTACCCGTGCGCACAGAGCGCGGGCACGCTGACGGCGGCTCCGGCCGCGACCGAACTCGACGTCGACGGCGTGCGGTTGACCTACCGGCCGCTCCGCGAGATCGGTGAGCGGCACGAGGTGTACCGCACCAACCGCGACTTCCTCGGTGTGGTGCGAGCCACCGGAACCGTCCAGGAGGACGTGGACAGGGTGGTGGCCGGGTTCCTGGCCGGTCAGCGGTGGGAGATCCGGCCGTGATCGATGTCGAGGGCGCGCTGGTGATCCGGGTGCTCGGCGCCCTGCTGCGGGAGGACGTCGTCGGTCTGCGCTCGTCGGGCAGGCTCGTGCACCGCCCGGACGGCGCCTGGCTGCGACGGGACGCCGGCGACGGGCAGGCGTTTGTGCTGCCGGTCGCCGAGGACGGGTTCCAGTGCGAGTACGCGGCCCGACTGCCGTTGCTCGTACGGGAGTTCAGCGGCTCCGAGCAGTCCGTGTCCTACACGTCGTGCGACACGATCCTCGCCGCCCTGCGCGGACTCGCCCACCCCCTCGACCGGGACGGATTCGACGCGTTCGCCGAGGAGTGCCGTCAGACGCTGGCCACCATGCGGCTGCACACGGCGGTCCGCGATGAAGTGACCAGGAAACTGACGGACCGCCATGGGCCGGAGCCGGCCCATTGGTCGGGCATGTCCGGAGGGCTGGCGTACGACGCCCTCGCCGCCCATCTGGACCATCCCGTCTACCCCACCGCACGAGGCCGCTCCGGCTTGGACGAGCAGCACCTGAGCTTGTACGCGCCGGAGTTGGCGCCACGCTTCGCCCTGCGGTGGGTCGCGCTGCCGCGGGACGCGGTCACCGGGGCGCTTCCGGAGGACTGGCCCACCCCCGCGCGGCTCGGGCTGACGGGACTCGACGGCACGCATGTGGCCCTGCCCGTACACCCGTTGACCGTCGGACCCGCGCTGGACGGGGCCCTGCGCGCCACCGGGCTGGCGGACCGGGCCGTGCTCGCCGAGCGCGCCCACCTCGACGTCGTACCGACCCTGTCGATGCGTACCGTGGCCCTGTCCGCCCAGCCGCTCCTGCACATCAAACTCCCCCTGGCCACCGCCACCTTGGGGCTGCGCAACCGGCGGACCGTCAAGCCCGGCACGCTCGTCGACGGGGCCGCGGGTCAGCGTCTGATCGAGCAGATCATCGACCGCGAACCGCGCTTCGGAAGCACGATCCTGCACGCCGACGAGACCGTGTACGCGCATGCCGGGCACGAACTGCTCGCCGCGCTGTTCCGGCGGTACCCCGACGGGCTCCAGGACTCCGTCGTCGTACCCATGGCCGCGCTCCTCGCCGAGGCGCCCGACGGGCGACTGGTCGTCGACCATCTGGCCGACCGTTTCCACGCCGGAGACGTCCTCGGACTGCTGGACGCCTGTCTGACCCTGCTCTTCGACTGGCAGACCACCCTGTTCGGGTACGGGATCGCGCTTGAGTCGCACCAGCAGAACGTCTCCCTGGTGCTGGACCGGCGGCACGACGGCCGCGCACGACTGCGGCTGCTGCTGAAGGACAACGACGGGCCGCGCATCAACGGCGCGCGGCTGAGCGAGCGGCTGGGGGCGGCGGCGCCGGGACCCGCGGACTTCGACGACGTCAGGACCTTCACCGAGGGCGACGGGCCCGTCGTCGACCTGTTCACCACCATCACGGTCCACCTGTGCGCGGGCGCCTACGCCTTCGGGCTGGCGGCGCACGGCCGGGCGCCCCTTGCGGTGCTGCTGCGGCTCGTGCGCGACCGGCTCGCCGAGGCGATCGAGCGGCTCGGTACGGGAGCGGGCGAAGCAGGCGCCGTGCTGCGGGCCCGGGTGCTGGACGCGCCGCGTCTGCCGGTCAAGGCGATGGTCACCGCAGGAACGCTCCTCAGCAAGGAACGCTCGGGCGCGGCGGACATCAACAAGCACTACACCAGCGGGCCCAACTACCTGCGCAGCGTCGGGACTTCGCCATGAGCGCCGAGGCGCGGCGCTGCCGGCCCCCGCCCCGGCCGACACCCGGATCTTCCCACGCGCGACCGTTCTTCGCTCTCTTCGCACTTGCTGGAGCCGCACATGCCCCCGCTGACCGACTCGCTCGGTAGCACCTCCCTCGCCGCCCGCCGTACCCCCAGCCCCGCTCCCGACCCCGTGTCGCAGGCCCAACTCCCCTCCACGGACGAGGTCGTGGCGCACACGCTCCTCAACTGCCTGGTGCGCGAGGTGTCGGCCCCCGAGGAGCAGACCGCCCTCACCGACCGCCGACTGCTGCTGCGGCTTCCCCGCCGCGGTGTGCTGCTGCGGGTCGCGTTGCGCCGCACGTCGATGCTCGGCGCGCACCGCTTCACCGGGCCGGTCAGTGAGCGGACGGCGGACGGCGGCTGGAGGGAGATCGGCTGGCGGCGGCTGGCGGAGTACACGCAGGACGAGCTGTCCCTGCGGTCCGGCGTGCGCAACGAGGAGTTCCTGGAGCAGATCGACTCCAGCCACCGGAGCATCGCCGCGTCCTTCGCCGTACGGGCCGGCGCTCACCGCGTGCGGCGCGGGACCGGTTCGGGAGCGGCGGACACGCCCGTCGCCGCGTACCTGGCCTCCGAGCAGTCGCTGCTGTTCGGGCACCGCTTCCACCCCACGCCCAAGGCCCGCACCGGCGACGCGGACTCCTGGCACGCCTACGCGCCGGAGGCCGGCGCGGCCTTCTCGCTGCGCCACCTCGCCGTTCGCGCCCACCTGATCGCGGAGGAGTCCGCGGAGCCGGGCGCCCTGGACGCACTCGACGGGCTGAGCGCGCCCGCGTCCCTCCCCGAGGGCTACCGGCTGCTGCCCGCGCACCCCTGGCAGTACGAGATGCTGCGTGAGCACCCGGCGCTGCGCGCGGCTCTGGGACGCGGGGACGTCCTCGACCTCGGGCAGGCGGGCAGGCCCTTCGCCGCCACCGCCTCCGTCCGGACCCTGTACGACGGTGAGTCGTTCCTGAAGTTCAGCCTGAACATCAGGATCACCAACTGCCTCCGCAAGAACGCCAGTTACGAGCTGTCCGGCGCCGTCGCGCTCACCCGGGTGCTGGGTCCGGTCCTGGCCGACCTGGCCGAACGCTTCCCCGGCAGCGCGGTGCTCCGCGAACCCGCCTACCGCAGCCTCGCCCTGGCGGGCCCCGACGGAACACCGGACCGCGACCTGCTCGAAGGCTTCGGCGTCATCGTCCGCGAGGGCCTGGCCCACCGGCTCCTGCCCGGCACCACCCCGCTGCTCGCGGGCGCCGTGGCGGACGAGTACCCCACCGGTGCCGCGCACATCTCCCGGCTCCTCGCCGGGGCCGGGCCGCGGGCCGCACTCGACTGGTGGGCGGCCTACCTGCGGCTCCTCGTGCCGCCCGTGCTCGCCGCCTACTTCGACCACGGCCTCGTACTGGAACCCCATCTGCAGAACGTGCTGATCTGTGTCGACGGCGACGGCATGCCCGCCCAGGTCCTCTTCCGCGACCTGGAGGGCACCAAGCTCGTGCCCGAGCGGCACGCCGAGACCCTCGCCTCGCTGCCGCCCGAGGTCGCGGGCCCGATGACGTACGACGCGCGGCGCGGCTGGGACCGGGTCGTCTACTGCCTGCTCGTGAATCACGTCGCCGAGCTGCTCGCGGCCGTCGCCGATCTGCATCCCCGTGCCGAGGCCGCGTTGTGGGCCGAGGTCCGGGGCGCCCTGCGGACGTATGCCGACCGCTACGGCTGCCCGCCGCCGCTGGCCGCGCTGCTCGCGGGAGTGCCCCTGCCCGCCAAGACGAACCTGCTGACCCGCTGGGAGCGCAAGGCCGACCGGGAGGCCGGATACATCCGGCTGCCCTCGCCCCTCGGCGAACCGATCACTGCCACTGCCGCCCCCGGGAGCGCCCGATGACTGATCCCACCGACGCCGTGCGGGACCGGGTGCTCGCGCTCCCCTCCGGTGAACTTCCGGCTTACGTTTACGACTTGGCGGCGCTGCATGCTCACGCGGCGGCCGTGCGGGCCTGTCTGCCCGAGCGCGTCGAGTTGTACTACGCGGCGAAGGCCAACCCGGAGCCGGAGATTCTGGCCGCGCTGAGTGCGTACGTGGACGGGTACGAGGTCGCGTCGGGCGGTGAACTCACCCACGTGGCCCGGGCGGTGCCGGGCCGGCCCCTGGCCTTCGGCGGTCCCGGCAAGACTCCCGCCGAGATCGTCACCGCGCTGGAGCTGGGCGTGGAGCGCTTCCACGTGGAGAGCGAGCACGAGCTGCGCATGCTGGCCGAACTGGCCCGGCAGGTGCGCCCCGGCGGCCGGGTGGGAGTGCTGCCGCGTTTCAATCTTCCGGTCGCCGCAGGCTCGTTGGCGGGGAGTTCCCTCGCCATGGGCGGGCGCCCCTCCCCCTTCGGCCTGGACCCGGCCCGGGCCGACACGGTCATGGGCCTGCTCATCGACGGCACGTATCCGCATCTCGAACTCAAGGGTGTGCACGCCCACCTGGTCAGCGGACTGAGGGTTCCTGAGCTGCTCGCGGTGGCCGAGTCGATCGTGGACTGGTCCGTGCGGCTGGCGGAGCGGCACGGGGTACGCCTGGCGGAGGTGAATGTCGGCGGGGGCATGGCGGTCGACTACGCGGCCCCCGACGAGCGCTTCGACTGGGCCGCGTACGGAACCGGGCTCGCCCGGCTCCTGGCGCGGCACCCCGATCTGACGTTGCGCATCGAACCCGGGCGGGCCCTGACGGCGTACTGCGGCTGGTACGCGACCGAGGTACTGGACGTGAAGACCAGCCACGGCGAGGAGTTCGCCGTGGTGCGCGGCGGTACGCATCACCTGCGCACTCCGGCGACCAAGGGGCACGACCAGCCCTGCACCCTGCTCAGGGTGGAGGACTGGCCGCATCCGTGGGCCCGGCCGGTCGCGGAAGGCGAACTCGTGACGCTCACCGGCCAGTTGTGCACCCCGAAGGACGTCCTGGCCAGGAACGTCCCCGCGCCGGGACTGCGTGCGGGCGATCGTGTGGCGTTCGGGCTTGCGGGTGCCTACGCGTGGAACATCTCCCACCACGACTTCCTCATGCACCCGCGACCCGGTTTCCACTTCCTCGACGCACCGGGCTAGGTATCCCGTCGGCACGGGCCTTCACTCGCCGGGCCGTGCACCCCAGACGTAGGTCCGGCCCGCGGTCGCCCTGAACGTGGTCTCGCCGGCCGGCACCAGTTCGCTGCGGACGGTGAGAGACCGCGTGCGGGACGCGGTCAGGGTGACGCGGGTCGCGCGGCCGTCGGCCCATGCGATGTCGACGGTGGCGCCGCCGCGGGCGCGCAGCCCGCGGACCGAGCCGTCCCGCCAGGCGGCGGGCAGCGCGGGCAGGATCTCGATGATGTCGTACTGGCTCTGCAGCAGCATCTCGACGACTCCGGACGTCGCCCCGAAGTTGCCGTCGATCTGGAACGGCGGATGCGTGTCCCAGAGGTTCGGCAGCGTCGAGGACTTGAGCTGTTCGGCGAGCATCCTGTGCGCGTGGTCGCCGTCGCGCAGCCGTGCCCAGAAGTTGATTTTCCAGGCCTTGGACCAGCCGGTGCCGCCGTCCCCGCGTGCCGTGAGCGAGACTTTCGCGGCATCGGCCCATTCACCGCCGGGCTCTATCCGGCGGCCGGGGTGCAGCGCGTAGAGGTGGGAGACATGCCGGTGGTCGTCCTTCGGGTCGTCCAGATCCGCCTTCCACTCCTGGAGCTGACCCCAGGAGCCGATCCGCAGGCCCGGGTCCAGGTCGGCGAGGGTCCTCTCCAGTTCCGCGCGGAACGCGGGGCTGTCGCCCAGGGTGCGGGCGGCCTCAAGGGTGTTGGTCAGCAGGTCGTGCACGATCTGCTGGGACATGGCCGCGCCCGCGGTGAAGTCACCGTGCTCGGGCGAGTAGCTGGGCGTGACGACGAGCGTGCCGTCGCGCGGATCGGTGCGCAGGTTGTCGAGCCAGAACTCGGCCGCCTCCTTCATCACCGGGTACGCGGTCGAGCGCAGGTACTCCACCGACCCGCCGAACCGGTAGTGCTCGTACAGCTGTTGTGTCAGCCAGGCTGCCGCCTCGGGGAACCAGAAGGCGGTGGCCCAGTCGTGCACGCCGGTGAAGCCGTAGGGGTTGGTCTCGTTGTGCACGACCCAGCCCCGCGAGCCGAACATCTCCTTCGCCGTACGCCGTCCGGGTGCGCGCAGCGCCTCGACGAACCGGTCGTAGGGTGCCGTGGTCTCGGCGAGGTTCGCCGCCTCGGCGGGCCAGTAGTTCATCTGCAGGTTGATGTTGACGTGGTAGTCGGCCGACCAGGGCGGTGACGTGCTGTTGTTCCAGAGCCCTTGAAGGTTGGCCGGCAGCGAGCCGGGGCGCGAGGAGGCGATCAGGAGGTAGCGGCCGTACTGGAAGTAGAGGGCTTCCAGGGCGCGGTCCGCGGCCGTGGTGCCGCCGGTGTAGTGCGCCAGCAGCTGGTCCGTCGGGACGTCGGGGACCTCGGCACGTACGTCCAGTGCCACGCGGCCGAACAGGGCTCGATGGTCTTGCACATGACGGGCCCTCAGAGACTCGTAGCGTTCGCCGCCCGCCCTGTCGACGGCCCGGGTGACGGCCGCGTGCGGGTCCTCGCCCCGGTAGGCGGGGTAGGTGTCGGCGTAGTCCGTCCCAGCCGCCAGTACGAACCAGGCGCTGTCGGCGTCCGTCACGGTCAGGGTGCCGTCGGAGTTCGCGGTGACGGTGCCGCCCTTGCCGCTCACGCGGACGCGGAGCTGCGCCTCGAAGCGCAGTCCGTTGTCGGCGAGGGCGCCGCGTACCGTCAGCCTTCCGCCGGCCGCGGTGGCGACGGAGGTGGCGGTGCAGTCGTCGCGGGGCGAGGTGTGGCGGAGGGTGAAGGCGACGCTGCCCGGCCGGTCCGCGCTCAGCCGTCCCACGACCACCCCGTCCGGGTAGGAGGCGAAGAACTCCCGCCGGTGACCCACCTGTTGGTGGGTGTAGACGACGGTCGCCACGGCGTCGGCGATGTCGAGCGCGCGTCGGTAGGTGTCCGGTGGCGTCGCCGGCGCGTCCGGCACGTCGATGTGGAGGTCGCCGAAGGTCTGGTGGGCGCCGTACCCGGCCTTGGGCTGGCCGAGTTCGTCGGCCACGGCCTCGGGGTCGAGGCGGGTCCCGGCGTCGATGCGGTCCTGCACGGCGGTGATCGCGCCGGGGCGGGCCTCGCGCCAGTTGCCGTGGTCGTACCCCTGGACCGAACCGGGGCCGCCGGTCCAGAGGGTCTTCTCGTTGAGCTGCAGCCGCTCGGAGGAGAGCGTCCCGAAGACCGTGGCGCCGAGGGCGCCGTTGCCGATGGGGAGCGCCTCACGCTCCCAGTCGCCGGCCGGGGCGGTGTACCAGAGGGACGAGAGCCCGGGTGACGGCGGTGGCGCCGCCGCCGACACATCCGATGTATCCGGCGTATCCGCAGCCACCGCCTCTCCGGAACCAAGGGCGCCGGACCCCAGGGCGATGCCGGCCGCACCGCCAACTGCGGTCCTCAGCGTGGCTCTTCGGGAGGGTAGGGAGAGTTCTCGGGTCGATCGCGCGTCGCGTGGTTCAGATGACTGAAACGACATGACCCCTGACGCTAGAGGTCCGATCACCCGAGCGGCAAGGGTCATGACAAAGACGGTGTGCGGCGGAGAGGTGGCTCACCCGCTGGAAGGATTCAGGAGGTTCAGCCCTGCTGGAACAGCTCCGCGGGCAGCGGCTTCAGAAGCGCGTACAGGTCGTCGGTGATGGGACGGTCCCAGGCGGCGATCGTCACGAGGACCTTGTCGCTGCGGTCGAACTGCACACAGGAGATACGCGTCTCGGAGAGCTTGAGGCGGCGCACGATGAGGAGGTTGTCCCCCTGCATGACGGGCATGTCCTCGGCGCCGGTGACGACGACCTCTTCGTCGTTCTCCAGCGCCTGCAGCAGCTGGGCCACCTCGAACGGGACCTCTCCCTCGGCGACGTCCCGGGCCGGTGAGCCCTCCGGCAGATTGCCGATGATCATCGCCGGACCGCGGCCGCCGAACAGGTCGTAACGCAGGAACACACCCTGGCAGCTGCCATCGGGGGCGGGCAGCAGGCCCGCGCCGAGATTGCCCGGCCAGTCGCCCGGATCCATGGCCAGAACGTCGAAGTCTGGCCCGGCGGGAGTGGCGCTACGGCGGCGGAGGAAGGACATGCCGCAATGGTACGTGCATCGGAGGGCGTACGGCCGTGGGGTCGGAAGCCGCGGGCTCCGGAGCGCGGCCTCGCCCTCGGAGATGCGACGGCGGTCCGCTACGCCCCGGGGCTCTCCCTCCTCGCCGTCCCCAGCGCCGCTCCCAGACCCGTCCGCTCCGTGCCCACCTTGCGGTAGACCGCCGACAGCAGCCGCACCACCGTCGTCTCCTCCGTGCGGAGCTGTTCGGCGATGGTGGCCGTGGAGAGGCCTCGCACGGCCAGTTCCGCGACCGCGCACTCCCGGGCGGTGAGCGTGTCCGTCTCCGCGCTGTGCAGCCGGTGGGGCCGCAGCCCGGCGGCCTCCAGTTCGTCGCGCGCCGCCTCGGCGAGCCCGTCGGCGCCGCACTGCACGGCCGCGTCGAGCCCCCGGTAGAGGTGCTCGGCGGCCTCCCCGGGACGGCTGCTGCGGCGCAGCTCCGCGCCGAGGGCGACCAGCGCACAGGCCAGTTCGTACGCGGCCGGTGAGCGCTCCAAATGGTCGACGGACTCTTCGAGGAGGTGGACGCGGGCCAGTCCCGAGGAGACGTCGGCCGCCGCGCGCAGCGCCTGGCCGACCGCCGACGGCGCTCCGTACTGCCGGGCCCGCCGCACCGCGTCGGCCGCCGTGGCCACGGCCCGCTCCGGAGCGTCGTGGCTCTCGGCGCGGGCCAGGTGCAGCTGCCACGGGCACCAGGCGGGGTTGCGCATGCCGCGCGGATCGAGGCGGCGCCCGGCCGCGGCGAGTTCGGCGGCGGCGTCCTTGGCCAGCCCCCTGGCCAGCAGCAGCTCGCCGTGCACGGTCTGGGAGTCGGGGAAGACGACGGCGGCGGGGAACGGTTCCGCGAAGGCGTGGTCCTCGGCGAGTTGCGCGGCCTCGGTGAGCCGGCCGCGGGCGAGCAGGACCTCGACGAGGATGCCGACCGCGTACCAGTGGGCCGGGGTGCCGGGGCCGACCCGTTCGGCGAGCCTGAGCCCCGCGCGGACGAAGTCCTCGGCCTCGGCGAGCCGGCCGCGCCGGAAGCGCACGTACGCGAGCAGGGTGTAGCCGAAGGAGAGGTGGGCGCCGTGCCAGCCCTGCCGTTCGAAGTCGGCGATCCCGGCGGCGAACAGTTCCTCGGTGCGCCCCGGCCGGTCGGCGTACATGAAGGTGAGGGCGACCAGGACGGGCACCTCGAAGCCGCGGTCGGCCTCGGCCCAGCCGAAGCCGCCGGCCAGGGCGCGCTCCGCATGACGGACCGCGATGTGGGCGGGTTCGCCGCGCAGGGTGGCGTCCCAGGCGCGCAGGCCGATCACATAGCGCTCGGTGAGGTCGCGGCCGGTGAGGCGGTCGGCGAGCCGGGCCAGCCGGCGGGAGCGGGCCGGCGATGCGGGTTCGTCGGCGCGGAAGGCGTCCCACATGAACTGTTCCGACTGCATCCGCAGCCGTACGCGTACGTCCCCGGTCACCTTGATCTCGCGGGCGAGGGTGTCGGAGGCCTCGCCGAGCCGGTCGCTGTGGGCGAGGACCTGCGAGAGGCGGTAGACGATGTTGTGGCGCAGCCCGGGGTCGTCGATCGGCTCTTCGAGGGCGGCCCGCAGATGGTTGACGGTGGTCGCCGGTTCGGTGAGCAGGGAGGCGCAGCCGAGTTCGTAGAGGACGGCGGCGCGTTCCGCGAGGGGCGGGGGTTCGCGCAGGGCGCGGGCGAGGTGGCGGCGCGCGGCGTCGGGTGCTCCGGCGCGCAGGGTCTCGCGGGCGGCGGCCCGCAGCTGCTGGACGACCCAGGTGTCGCCGTCGGGGTGGGTCTCCATGAGGTGGCGGGCGGCGGCGGACGGGCCGAGCCCCGCGTCGATGACGCACCAGGCGGCCTGTCCGTGCAGGGCGACCCGGAAGCTGCCGGGGATGGCCCGGTAGACGGCGGTGGCGATGAGCGGGTGGACGAATTCGACAGGGCCCTCGCCCGCCCCGGCGCCGGTGAGGATACGGGCGTCGCGCAGGGCGTCCGCCGCGTCGGCCGCCTCCTCGGGGCCGAGACCCGCCACGGCCGCGGCGAGCGTCGGGGAGATCTCGGTGCCGAGCAGGGCGCAGGCCCAGGCGAAGCGGACGGTGGAGGTGCCCAGGCGTTCGAGGCGGGCGACGAGTCCGCTGCCCTTGACCGCGGCGGCCAGGTCGCGCAGCAGGTGGGCGCCCGGTTCGGTCGGGGTCAGGCCGCGGTCGCGTACTTTCGCGGTGAGTTCGACGGTCTCGAACGGGTTGCCCGCGGTGACCGCCCAGCACTCGCGGCAGAACGCGTCGTCGGCCCGCGTGCCGAGGCTCTCGCGCACCAGGCGGGCGACGGCGTCGGCGCTCAGCGGTTCCAGATCGAGGGGGCGTCCGCCCGCACGGCCGGGCAGGCCCCTGAACGCCTCGGCGTGGTCGGGGAGTTCGTCGGGCCGGTAGGCGACGACCAGGAGCAGCGGCAGTTGCTCGGCGCGGGGCGCGAACGCGGCGAGCCACTGCAGCGACTCCGGGTCGGCCCAGTGCGCGTCGTCGAGGACGAGCACCATCGGGGCGCGGCGCACGGCGAGGTGGGTGAGGACCCAGTCGAGTCCGTCGCGCAGGCCCTGCTGGTCGGGCGGCGAGCCCTCGGTGGTCGCGCACAGTCCGAGCGCGGGTCCGACGATGGCATACCAACTCCCCAGCGTGGTACGGAGTTCGCTCTCGGGGACGCCCGCGAGCTGGGGTTGGAGGAGTTGGCGTGCGACGTGGAAGGCGACGCGCTGTTCCTGGTCGCCGCCTCGTGCGGACAGGACCGTGCAGCCCTTGCCCTCGGCGCGCCTGCGTACCTCGGCGAGGAGGCTCGTCTTGCCGATTCCGGCCCGTCCGGCGAAGGCGAGCAGTCCGCCCCGGGGCCGGTCGGGCGGCTCGGCGCCGTCCCTGAGGGGGGCGGTGCTCCTGGGAGGGACGGCGTCCCGCTGCGGCGCGGCGCCCTTTCGGTGGAACCTGGCGCCCGGTCGGCGGGGCAGCCGGGGCTCCGGGGTGTCCGTGCGGGGCCCGGTGGCGATCGCGCGGAGTCCGAGCGGGTCCGTGCCGAGTCCGAAGGTGCCCGTGCGCAGTCCGGTCACCGCGCCCAACGCCTCGTCCACCGCGGCGAGTTCCAGCTCGCGTTCGAAGAGCGTTCTGCTGCTCCGCATGCCCTGCCGCCCCATGACGCACCCCCTGCCACGGTGGTGCGGCCGGCGCGGGGAGACGGTGCGCACCGTGGCTTACAGGCACCTCAGCGTACGCCGGGGGCGAGTGCCGCGGGCCCGTCCGGGTGTTACCGACCGGAGCGTTCGGCCAGCTGTTCCAGCAGGGTTACGGCCTCGGCGGCCCGCTCGTGCGGGACGAAGAGGTGGTCGTGGTGGAAGCCCGCGACGACGTTGCAGCTCAGGCCCTGCGCGGCGAGTGCCCGGGCGACGGCGGCCGTGAGTCCGACGGCGTCCAGCGCCGAGTGGATGCGCAGGGTGATCCACCCGGCCACATAGTCGTAGGGCAGACGTGCCCTGTCGGCGGCCTCCTGTTCGACGACGAGGGTGAGGCCCTCGTCCTCGACGACGGTGACGACGGGTGAGAGACCGGGGGGTGCCGTGCTGCCGGGGACGGTGGTGAAGACCCAGCGGCCGGGATGCAGGGCGGGTTCCATACCGCTCAGCAGCCGGCCGAGATCACGTTCCGCGCCCGTTCCACCGCTCGCTGCGCTCATGCCAGGAGGTTATGCCGTTTTCCTGTGCCGCTCGTGGTGCCGGGGGACACGGGCACGGTTTCCGCACGAGGGTGTGCACCACTCCTGGCGCGGGTGGTCCTTGAGGAAGTAGCGCACACAGCGCGCGCACGGCGGCGCGTACGTCACGTACGGCGGCCAGTGCGGCGGCGTCGGCCTGGAGCCCGGCCGAGCCGGCGGCCCCGTCGGCCGAGACCGCCGAGACCGCCTCCGGGTGCTCGGCGATCCACGCGGTGAGGCCCTGCTCGGTGGCGAGGACGCCGGCCGCGAGGACGCCGGGCCTCGGACCCGTTCAGCCCTCCGCCGTCTCCGCCACTTCCGCCACTTCCGCCACTTCCGCCGCCTCCGCCGCCCCCGCCCTCTGCGCCGCTTCCGGCGGGATCACCGCCACCGGGCTCGCCGCGTGCAGCAGTACCGCCTGCGTGACCGAGCCCATCATGCGGGCGGGTGCCAGCAGGCGCCGGCGGTGGCGGCCCACCACCACGAGGTCCGCCCCTCGGGAGGCCGCGACGAGTTGGCCCGCGGCGTCGCCCGGCAGCACGTACAGGTCGACGCCGACCCCGGGGTGCCGCTCGACGTGCGGTGCGACGAAGCCCGCGGCCAGGGCCCTCGTCTCGGACTCGATGGCGTCCTCGTCGACGACCGGCGACGGTACGAGGTCGCCGGACTGCACCGGCCAGGGGAACACGGCGGCCACCTGGAGACGGGCCCCGCGCCGGGCGGCCTCGGCGAACGCGAAGGCGAGGGCCTCGTTGTTCGGGCTGTCCACGTGCAGCCCGACGACCACGCGGGGTCCGGGAGTGACCAGTTCGGAGTCGTGCGTCTCGCGTCCGGGCCTGGGCACCACCACGACGGGACACTCGGCGTCGCGCGCGGCGGCCGTGCCGTTCGAACCGAGGAGGAGGCTCGCGAAACCACCGCGGCCACGGGAGCCGAACACCATCAGCTGCGCGTCGGAGCCCAGGCCGGGCAGCAGACCGGCGGGGGCGCCGTCCAGCGCGAGGTACTCCGTGACCGGCGCGTCCTCGCCCAGGCCCCCCAGCCGATCACGGACCAGGTCGAGCACCTGGTCGGTGTCCCGGTCGGGCTGGACGGCGGTGAGCGTCTCCGGCCGCAGCCAGGGGCCGTACTCCCGCACATGGACCACGCGCAGCGGGGCCCCGCGTCCGTGGGCCGCTTCGAGGGCCCAGTCGAGGGCGCGCAGGCTGTCGTCCGAGCCGTCGACCGCAGCGATGACCGGCAGGGTGTTCATGGAATTCTCGCCTCCGGAACGTCTTCTTCCGCTTCCTGCGGCCAGCCTCGTTCAGGCAGGGCCCCAGGAAGGGGTCGAAGATCGCGTGTCCGGAAAAAGGGACGGGAAACTCCCTGGGCCCTCAGGTGAGGTCGAACTCCCCCTCCCGCGCCCCCGACACGAACGCGCCCCACTCCGCGGGCGTGAAGATCAAGGACGGGCTTTCCGGGCGGCCGCTGTTGCGCATCGCGATGAAACCCTCGACAAAGGCGATCTGGACATCCCCCTGCCCACGGCTGCTCGAATGCCAGTCGGCGCTGCTGAGGTCAAGCTCCGGCTTGTCCCAGCCCGCGAGCGGGTGCTGCTGGATGGTGCTCTCGGCCACGTCCGTGCTCCTCCCGGTTCGTCGTCCGCGGCCAGCCTAGCTTTCGGCACCTGCCGCGCACAGGCCACGTAAGAAGGACATTCACGAGGTGGGCGGCGCGGCTCCTACCAGCCACATCGAGAAGAACTGGGAGCCGCCTCCGTAGGCGTGCCCCAGGACCCGCCGGGCGCCGTCGACCTGGTGCTCTCCGGCCTGGCCACGCACCTGAAGTGCGGCTTCGGCGAAGCGGATCATCCCGGAGGCCCCGATGGGGTTGGTGGAGAGCACCCCGCCCGACATGTTCACCGGAAGGTCGCCGTCCAGTTCGGTGACCCCGGACTCGGTGAGTTTCCAGCCCTCGCCCTCGTCGGCGAAGCCCAGATTCTCCAGCCACATGGGCTCGTACCAGGAGAACGGGACGTACATCTCGACCGCGTCGATGTCCCGGCGGGGGTCCGCGATGCCCGCCTGCCGGTACACGTCGGCCGCGCAGTCCTTGCCCGCCTGCGGGGAGACGAAGTCCTTGCCGGCGAAGAGGGTCGGTTCGCTGCGCATCGCGCCGCCGTGCATCCAGGCGGCCGGCCGCGGCGAACGGGCCGCGCCCGCCCGGTCGGTGAGGACCATCGCGCAGGCGCCGTCGGAGGACGGGCAGGTCTCCGAGTAGCGGATCGGGTCCCAGAGCATCGGCGAGGCCTGGACCTTCTCCAGCGTGATGTCGTGCTCGTGCAGATGCGCGTACGGGTTCTTGAGCGCGTTGCGGCGGTCCTTGTACGCGACCAGGGAGCCGACCGAGTCGGGGGCGCCGGTGCGCCGCATGTAGGCGCGCACGTGCGGGGCGAAGAAGCCGCCCGCTCCGGCGAGCAGGGGCTGCTGGAAGGGGATGGGCAGGGACAGGCCCCACATGGCGTTCGACTCGGACTGCTTCTCGTAGGCGAGGGTCAGGACGGTGCCGTGGACGCGGCCGGCGATCAGGTTCGTGGCGACGAGCGCGGTCGAGCCGCCGACGGAGCCCGCGGTGTGGACGCGCAGCATCGGCTTGCCGACCGCGCCGAGGGCGTCGGCGAGGTACAGCTCGGGCATCATGACGCCCTCGAAGAAGTCGGGCGCCTTGCCGATGACGACGGCGTCGATGTCGGCCCAGGTCAACTCGGCGTCTTCGAGCGCCCGCCTGGCGGCCTCGCGGACGAGTCCCGCGATCGACACGTCCCGTCGGGCCGCCACGTGCTTGGTCTGGCCGATCCCGACGACGGCCACGGGCTCCTTGCCCGTCGCGGGACTCGCCGCCAGGCCTGCCGCCGGCCTTGCCGCCGGGCTCGTTGCGGGGCTCATCGCGGGTCTCCTTCCAGTACGGCGACCAGGTTCTGTTGCAGACAGGGCCCCGAAGTCGCGTGGGCCAGCGCCCGGTCGGAGTCACCGCGCCCGATCCGGGCGGCGGCCTCGCCGATCCGGATGAGCCCGGCGGCCATGACGGGATGGGCGGCGAGCGCTCCCCCGGACGGATTGACGTCGACACTGTCGTCCAGGCGCAGAGCCTTGCGCAGCACCACTTCCTGGGAGCTGAACGGGGCGTACAACTCGGCCGTGTCCACCGGTCGTTCGAAAGCGCCCGCCCGTTCCGCCGCCAGCCGCGTGGAGGGCGAGTCGGTCAGATCCCGTACGCCCAGGCCGTGCGCCTCGATGCGGTGGTCGATGCCCCGTATCCAGGCGGGCCGCTCGCACAGTTCACGGGCCCGCTCCCCCGCGGCGAGGATAACGGCGGCGGCCCCGTCGCCGATGGGCGGACAGTCCCCGGTACGCAGGGGGCGTACGGCGTACTCGCCGCGCGGCACCGAACCCCGCAGCTGAGCATGGGAGTTGTCCGCGGCGGAGGCCCGGCTTCGGGTGGCGACAGCGGCGAGCGCCGGCTCGTCCGTGTCGCCCGCGTCGATGAGCGCCTGCGCCTGGAGGGCGGCCAGCGCGACGGAGTCGGGCCACAGGGGCGCCACGTAGTACGGGTCGAGCTGCCGGGTCAGCACATCGCGTACGGAGCCGGGGGACGACTTGCCGTACGCGTACACCAGCGCGGTGTCCGCGTCGCCGGTGAGGAGCTTCGTCCAGGCCTCGTACAGGGCCCACGCGCCGTCCATCTCCACATGCGACTCGGAGATCGGCGGCCAGGCCCCCACGCCGTCCAGGGCCATGGTGAAGGAGAAGGCCCGGCCCGCGAGATAGTCCGTGGAGCCGGAGCAGGTGAAGCCGATGTCGCTGGTCCTCAGTCCGGTCTGCGCCAGCACCTGGTGCAGGACCGGCATGAGCATCTCCACCTCGGAGAGCTCGTCGCTGGTGCGCCGGTGATCGGTCTGCGCGAAGGCGACGACGGCGATGTCCCTGAGTGGGCGGGGGGCGGACCTCGGTGCGGGCATCTACAACAGCTCCTTGTACGTCTCGTAGTCTGCGTCGGGTTCGCCGGTGGGCCGGTAGTGGTCGGGGTGGCCGCCCCCGTCCGACCACACCGGCTCGACCCGCAGCCCCATGCGCACCTGGTCGTAGGGGATGCCGCCGATCCGGCCGTGCAGGGCGAGGTCGGCGCCGTCGAGAGCGATGTGCGCGTAGACGTACGGCACTTCGATGTCGAGGTTCTTCGCCTTGATGTTGACGATGCAGTAGGTCGTCACTGTGCCGCGCGGACCCACTTCGACCCGTTCTAATGTGGCCACCCCACATGTGGGGCACGCACCCCTGGGCGGGACGTACACCTTGCGGCATGACGGGCAGCGCTCCCCGACGACCCGTCGTTCGGCGAGCGCGTGGAGGTAGGCGCTCTGGGCCCGGCCCGGCGAGTACGTGTAGTCGAGCCGGGCGGGCGTGACGATGCCGGTCACCAGGTCCTCGAAACGCCCGTCGCTGCCGGTGAGTTCGGCGGTGCCGTCGTCGGCGGGCTCGAAGCAGGCGATGTCCGTGATGGCACCGGAGCGTTCGCCCGCCCAGCGGACGCGGACACGCATGCCGGTGTGCACGGAGTCGGGGCCGCCGGGGGCGTCGAGAGCGTGCAGGAGGGCGGTGTCGGCCCCGTCGAGCCGCACCAGCACCCAGGCGAACGGCCGGTCGAGCGGCTGGCCCCGACGGGGTTCGTGGTTCCAGGCCCAGGTGGTGACGGTCCCGGTCGCCGCGACCTCGACGAGCTCGCTCAACTCCTCGGAGGTCACGGGGTCGTACTCGACGGGCGGCACCAGCGTGCGCCCGTCCACGGTCCTCACCCCCAGGACGACCCGCTCACGCAACCCGGTGAGAAACGCACTCTGAACAGGCCCGAGGGACCGCGTGAACGGAAACTCGACAACAAGGGGAGCTTTCAGAACTTCGGGCATGCATTCTCCTCACACAGGGGGCGTTGAGCCCGGACCAGAGCCAGGCCCCGTCAGGGGCAGCGCCCCTAAAGGGGCGCGGGGAACTGCGCGACCAGCCACAACGGACCCGCAGCGACGAACCGGTCCGCTGACGGCACGTCACTCCCGCCGATAGACCGGAGGTCGCCGCTCGGCAAAGGCCCGAGCACCCTCCTTCGCATCAGCGGTGTCGAACACCGGCCACCCCCGCTTCAGCTCGGCCGCCAGCCCCTCCGACTCACTCATCTCGGCGGTCTCGTACACGGACGCCTTCACCGCCTCGACGGCCAGCGGCCCGCACGCGTTGACCTGCTCCGCGATGTCCAGCGCCTTCTCCAGCGCGGTCCCGTCGGGCACGACATGCCCGATCAGCCCGATGCCGGCGGCCTCCCGCGCCGAGTACGCCCGCCCGGTCAGCAGCATCTCCAGCGCGTGCGTACGCGGAATCTGCCGCTGGAGCCGCACCGTCGAGCCCCCGATCGGAAACAGCCCGCGCCGTACCTCGAAGAGCCCGAACGTGGCGGACTCCCCGGCGACCCGGATGTCGGTCCCCTGAAGGATCTCGGTACCGCCGGCCACACAGTGGCCCTCGACCGCGGCGATCACGGGTTTGCGCGGCCGGTGATGGCGCAGCATCGCCTTCCAGTGCAGATCGGGGTCGGCCGTGAGGCGGTCCCGGTGCTGCTGCCCCTCCATCCCCTTGCCCGCGAGGGCCTTGAGGTCCATGCCCGCGCAGAACGCGCCGCCCGCTCCGGTCAGGACGATCGAGCGGATGGCGTCGTCCTCGTCGGCCTCGACCCAGCCGTCGTACAGGCCGACCAGCATCGGCAGCGAGAGCGCGTTCTTGGCCTCGGGCCTGTTGAGCGTGAGCACCAGTGTGGCGCCTTCGCGCTGCACGGTGAGGTGTTCCGTCCCACCCATAGCCGTCCTCCCGTCTCAGGAACGAGAACAGGTTGCAGGAGGCGCCGAAGCAGTTCAAGGGTTTTCTGACAGACAGTCAGATTTCTTCTGCGCGGACCCTTCACAGTTGTGGCGGGCTTTGCTCTGATGACCGGCGAAGCGATGACGCACGTCCCTTCATCGATACGCGTCCGACGCGTCCAAGGCCCGCGTCGGCGCACGTCGATGTCCGTCGATGCTTGCCGGGGTCTGCTCCGGGGTCTGGAGGAGCGGTGGAGTACAACCTTGCCGACCTGTTCGAGTCGGTGGTCGACGTGGTCCCCGACCGTGAGGCGCTGATCCACCTCGACCATCCCGGTACGGGGGCCGAGCGCCGCCTCACCTACGCGGAGCTGGACGCGGCGGCCAACCGTATCGCCCACCAGTTGATCGACAGCGGTATCCGCCCGGGTGAGCACCTCGGACTGCACCTCTACAACGGCATCGAGTACCTGCAGACCGTCCTCGGCTGCCTGAAGGCCAGGATCGTGCCGGTCAACGTCAACTACCGTTACGTCGAAGAGGAGTTGATCTACCTCTACAAGGACGCCGATCTGGTCGCGCTGGTCTTCGACGCGGAGTTCACCGAGCGGGTGGCCGCGGCTCTGCCGCGCACCCCGGCGCTGCGGCTCCTCGTGCGGGTGGGGGTTCCGGACCTGGACGCGCCCGCACTGCCGGCGCTGGACTTCGCGGCCGCCGAGGCCGCCGGATCCCCCGGGCGGGGCTTCCCGGCGCGGTCGGCCGACGACCAGTTCATCATCTACACCGGCGGCACGACCGGGATGCCGAAGGGTGTGATGTGGCGTCAGGAGGACCTGTTCTTCTCGGGGTTGGGCGGTGGCGCGCCGACCGGTGAGCCGGTGAAGAAGCCGGAGGAGCTGGCCGAGCGGGTGGCGGCCGGCGGCGACGGGATCACCTTCTTCCCCACGGCTCCGCTGATGCACGGCACCTCGACCCTCACCGCCTTCATCGGCTTCTACTTCGGTCAACGCATCGTGATCCACAGCAAGTTCGTGCCCGAGCAGGTGCTGCGGACCATCGAGAAGGAGAAGGTGACCAGCGTGTCGCTGGTCGGCGACGCGATGCTGCGGCCCCTGATCGACGCGCTGAACGGGCCGATGAAGGGGACCGACTGCTCCTCCCTGTTCAGCGTCTCCTCGTCCGGCGCGATCATGTCGGAGACCGTGCGCGCCCAGTTCCAGACGCTCGTCCCGAACGTGACACTGCTCAACAACTTCGGCTCCTCCGAGTCCGGCTTCAACGGCACGGCGACCGCCGACTCGGGCCCCGGCCGCGGCTTCCGCATCCAGGTCAACTCCCGTACGCAGGTGGTGGACCCGGCGACGTACGAGCCGGTCCCGGTCGGCGAACCCGGGCGCATCGCACAGCGCGGGCACGTGCCCCTCGGCTACTACAACGACCCGAGGAAAACCGCCGAGACCTTCTTCGAGAGGGACGGCGAGCGGTGGGTGCTGCTCGGCGACATGGCGACGGTCGACGAGGAGGGCATCGTCACCGTGCTGGGCCGCGGCTCCCAGTGCATCAACACCGGTGGCGAGAAGGTCTATCCGGAGGAGGTCGAGCAGGCGCTCAAGTCACATCCCGACGTGTACGACGCGCTGGTGGCCGGAGTGCCCGACGAGACCTGGGGCAACCATGTGGCGGCCGTGGTGCAGCTGCGCGAGGGCGGCGGGCGGCCCTCACTGGACGAGATCCAGACCCACTGCCGTACGCATCTGGCGGGCTACAAGATCCCGCGCCAGCTGGTGATCACCGACGCCATCCAGCGGTCCCCGAGCGGAAAGGCGGACTACCGGTGGGCGCGGTCGGTGGCGGCGGAGGCGGCACGCTGACGGGCCGGTTCATGCAGTGAGGGGCGGTTCATGTGTCGAAGGGCCGGTAGTGGACGAGGACGAGGCCGTCGCTCCCGTCCCGCACCGTCACCTCCACCGCCACGGCGCCCCCTTCGGCGTACGGGTCCAGGGTCAGCACCCCGCAGCGGTCGGCGTCCTCCTGGACGCAGCCCGTACGCAACTCCAGGCCGGGGTACGCGTCGGCCAGCCACGTGTCGAGGCCGGCCCGGGCGATACGGAAGCGGATGTCGTACAGCGTGTCGATGCCGTGCCGCATGGTGCAGGACGCGTCCTTCGCCCCGGACGGCAGCCGCTCCTGGTCAGCGAACCGCAACGCCTCCCGGCACGGCACCTTCACCCCTGCGGTCCGCCGGTCGCCGGTCCGCGCGTCCTCACCCTTGTCAGGCCCGGAAGCTGTCGCCCAGAGGGCCCAGCCGACACAGGCCAGCGCCAGGACGGCGACCAGCCCGCCCACCCCGGCGGCCCTTCCCCCGGTCCGTGACACCCGCACCCTCCGTCTCCTACTCCTGGACACCACTGGTCCGCTCGTCTTCTCGGCAGGGAAGAGGGGTGATCGGCGGACCCGGTTCCCGCCGCATGCCTTGACGGCCGCCCGTACGGCTGGATTACTTGATCCCCAAGGACACGACCGAATGATCGGTCGTCCGAAATGGTCCAGGGGTGAGGGAGAAGGCCTGTGGCGGATGTGACGGACGTGCTGGACGCGGGCGAGCGGCTCGACGCCGACGGCCTGCGCACGCTCCAGCTGGAGCGGCTGCGGACCACCCTGCGGCACGCGTACGAGAACGTGCCCTTCTACCGCGACTCCTTCGACAAGGCGGGGCTGCGGCCCGAGGACTGCCGCTCGCTCGCCGATCTGGCCCGCTTCCCCTTCACCACGAAGGCGGACCTGCGCGACAACTACCCGTACGGGATGTTCGCCGTGCCGCGGGACCGTGTTCGCCGCATCCACGCCTCCAGTGGCACCACGGGGCTCCCCACGGTCGTCGGCTACACCGAGAACGACCTCTCCATGTGGTCCGACATGGTGGCCCGCTCGATCCGCGCGGCGGGCGGCCGATCGGGAGACATCGCACATGTGGCCTACGGCTATGGCCTGTTCACGGGTGGCCTCGGCGCACACTACGGCGCCGAACGGCTCGGCTGTACGGTCGTTCCCGCGTCCGGCGGCATGACCGCGCGCCAGGTCCAGCTGATCCAGGACCTGAAGCCCGGGATCATCTTGGTGACGCCCTCCTACATGCTGACGATTCTCGACGAGTTCGAGCGGCAGGGTGTGGATCCGCGCGACACCTCGCTCCGCGTGGGCGTCTTCGGCGCCGAGCCCTGGACCGAGGAGATGCGCCGGGAGATCGAGGAGCGGTTCGCCATCGACGCGGTCGACATATACGGGCTGTCGGAGGTGATCGGTCCCGGAGTGGCCCAGGAGTGCGTGGAGACGAAGGACGGGCTGCACATCTGGGAGGACCACTTCTACCCGGAGGTCGTCGATCCGCTCACGGGCGAGGTGCTGCCGGACGGCGAGGAGGGCGAGCTGGTGTTCACCTCCCTCACCAAGGAGGCCATGCCCGTGATCCGCTACCGGACCCGGGACCTGACCACGCTGCTGCCCGGGACGGCCCGGGTCTTCCGCCGGATGCGGAAGATCACCGGCCGCAGCGACGACCTGGTCATCGTGCGCGGGGTGAACCTCTTCCCCACCCAGGTCGAGGAGATCGTCCTGCGCACACCGGGCGTCGCCCCGCACTTCCAGCTGCGGCTGACCCGCGAGGGCCGCCTCGACTCGCTCACCGTCCGGGCCGAGGCCCGGACGGGCACCACCCCGGAGATCCGCGACGCGGCCGCGCGCTCCATCGCGGCGGCCGTGAAGGACGGCATCGGCGTCTCGGCGCGGGTCGAGATCGTCGAGCCGGAGTCGCTGGAGCGGTCGGTGGGCAAGATCAGGCGCATCGTGGACCTGCGCCCGCGCTAGCCCTACACCGAGTGGCA
>NZ_JBHWZP010000003.1:0-59457 GCF_042728395.1 Streptomyces sp. NPDC060205 | reverse complement strand
GCACCCCACCCCCACCCCCACCCCCACCGCCGCCGACGCCCAGTCAGTCCCGCCCGCCAGGAATCTCCGCCAGCGGAACGGACCGGCGCCCGCGCCGAGACAACTCACACGCCTCCGCGACCCGCAACGCATGCAACGCCTCACGCCCGTCGCACGGATTCGCCCGCTCCCCCCGCACCACCTCCACGAACGCGTGCAGCTCCGCCTCGTACGCGGGCCCGAACCGCTCCAGGAACCCCGTCCACGGCTTGGTGGCCGCAGGCGGCCCCGCCGGTTCCGTGGAGGCGATCGGCGTACGGTCGTCGAGCCCGACCCCGATCTGGTCCAGCTCCCCGGCCAGCTCCATGCGGACGTCGTAACCCGCCCCGTTCAGCCGCGTCGCCGTGGCCGTCGCGAGCGTGCCGTCGTCCAGCGTGAGGACGGCCGCCGCCGTGTCGATGTCGCCCGCCTCGCGGAACATCGCGGGCCCGGCGTCCGACCCCGTCGCGTAGACCTCGGTGATCTCACGCCCGGTGACCCACCGCAGCATGTCGAAGTCGTGCACGAGCGTGTCCCGGTACAGCCCGCCGGAGAGCGGCAGATGCTCGGCGGGCGGCGGCGACTGGTCGGAGGTCATCGCGCGTACGGTGTGCAGCCGGCCGAGCTGCCCCGACCGCACCACTTCCCGCGCGGCCGTGTAACCCGCGTCGAAGCGCCGCTGGAAACCCATCTGCAGGATCGTTCCGGCGGCCTCGACCTCCGCGATGGCCGTGAGCGTACCCGTCAGGTCGAGGGCGATGGGCTTCTCGCAGAACACGGGCAGTCCGGCGCGGGCTGCCCGACCGATCAGTTCGCCGTGTGCCGAGGTGGCCGCGGTGATGACCACGGCGTCCACCCCCCAGGTGAAGATCTCGTCCACGCCGGGTGCCGCGGTGGCACCTAAGCGGTCCGCGAGCCGGCGTGCTCGTACGGGATCCGCGTCCGTGACGATGAGGGAGCCGCCCACCTCACGGTGGCGGCTGAGGGCGGTCGCATGAAATGTACCGATACGACCCGTCCCGATGAGTCCGATGCGCATGCGACAAAGTTGAGGGCGAACCCTACACCCTGTCAACTCTTTGTCCGGACAATCGAACCTCACAACTTCCCGTCAACATGCACCGGAGCTACGCTCGGGCCCGTGCCCAAACCAGATGTGGACCCGACCACGCCGCTCCAGCTCAGCGTCGACCGGAACAGCCCGGTACCGCTGTACTTCCAGCTGGCCCAGCAGCTCGAAGCGGCGATCGAGCGCGGCGCCCTCACTCCGGGCAGCCTGCTGGGCAACGAGATCGAGCTCGCCGGACGCCTCGGTCTGTCCCGGCCCACGGTCCGCCAGGCCATCCAGTCCCTGGTGGACAAGGGCCTGCTCGTACGCCGCCGGGGTGTCGGCACCCAGGTCGTCCACAGCCAGGTCAAGCGCCCCCTGGAACTGAGCAGCCTCTACGACGACCTGGAGGCGGCCGGCCAGCGGCCCGCGACCCGCGTCCTCGTCAACACGGTCGTCCCGGCGACGGCCGAGGTGGCGGCGGCCCTGTCGGTGGCGGAGGGCAGTGACGTGCACCGGGTGGAGCGGCTGCGGCTGGCCCACGGCGACCCGATGGCGTACCTCTGCAACCACCTGCCGCCCGGCCTGCTCGACCTCGACAGTGCGCAGCTGGAGGCCACCGGTCTGTACCGGCTGATGCGGGTCGCGGGCATCACGCTGCACAGCGCCCGCCAGTCCGTCGGCGCGCGGGCCGCGACCGCCGTGGAGGCCGAGCGCCTCGACGAGTCCACCGGCGCCCCGCTGCTCACCATGCAGCGCACCACCTTCGACGACACGGGCCGCGCCGTCGAGTTCGGCTCCCACACCTACCGCGCCTCGCGCTACTCCTTCGAGTTCCAGCTCCTCGTACGCCCCTGACTTTCGGGCGCCCCAGAACCCTCGTACACCCCTGAGCTGGTACGACTCCACGCACTCCCGCGCATGCCCGCGTGGCGGTACCGACGGCCCCGCTGTCCGGAATCCTTCACTCCGTATCCGATACTTGGTTGTTTCATGTATCGGACATCAAGAAGGGCACGGCCTCGTGGCACGGTTTCGGACCTGGGTCAGCATCGCGGTGGCAGGGGCGTTGGGCGCATCCCTGGCCGGGTGCAGCAGCACCGGCGGCAAGCGCGCCGAGGACGCCCGCAAAGCGGCGTCCGCCCAGGGCGGCGGCGCGGTGAGCACGCCCCGCTGGACCGTCGCGATGGTCACCCACTCGGGTGATGGCGACACCTTCTGGGACATCGTCCAGAAAGGCGCCCAGCAGGCCGCCGACAAGGACAACATCAAGTTCCTGTACTCCCACGACGACGAGGGGCAGCAGCAGGCGCAGCTCGTGGACGCCGCCGTGGACAAGGGCGTCGACGGCATCGTCGTCACCCTCGCCAAGCCCGACGCCATGAAGAGCGCGGTCGCGCGCGCGGTGAAGGCCGGCATCCCCGTGATCACCGTCAACTCGGGATCCGAGAAGTCCAAGGAGTTCGGCGCGCTCACCCACGTCGGCCAGGACGAGACGATCGCCGGCGAGGCCGTCGGCGAGGAGCTGAACGAGCGTGGCCGGAAAACGGCCCTCTGCGTCCTCCACGAACAGGGCAATGTCGGCCACGAGCAGCGCTGCGCGGGCGTGAAGAAGACCTTCGACGGCACCGTGCGGAACATCTACGTCGAGGGCACCGACATGTCGGCCGTCCAGTCCTCCATCGGCGCCAAGCTCCAGGCCGACCGGTCCGTCGACGCCGTCGTCACCCTCGGCGCGCCCTACGCGGACACCGCGGTCAAGGCCAAGGAGGACGCGGGCAGCAAGGCCGAGATCGACACCTTCGACCTGAACGCCAAGGTCGCCGCCGCGCTGAAGGACGGCACCCTCGGCTTCGCCGTCGACCAGCAGCCGTACCTCCAGGGGCACGAGGCCGTGGACCTGCTCTGGCTGTACCGCTACAACGCCGACACGCTCGGCGGCGGACGCCCCGTCCTCACCGGCCCGCAGATCATCACCAAGGACCAGGCCGCGGAGCTGGAGACCTACGCGGACCGGGGCACCCGATGACCGCGACGACTCCTACGCCTTCCACGCCGCCCACGGGCTCCACGGCGGACGACCGGCTGCTGCGGATCTCGCCGCTGCGCAGGCTGCTGGGCCGCCCCGAACTGGGCTCGGTGGTCGGCGCGCTCGCCGTCTTCCTCTTCTTCGCGCTGGTCGCGGACGGGTTCGTACGGGCCGCGGGGCTGGCCACCGTGCTGTACGCGGCCTCCACGATCGGCATCATGGCGGTGCCCGTCGCCCTGCTGATGATCGGCGGCGAGTTCGACCTGTCCGCGGGCGTCATGGTGACGTCGTCCGCGCTGATCTCGTCGATGTTCAGCTACCAGATGACCGCGAACGTCTGGGTGGGCGTCGGTGTCTCGCTCCTGGTGACCCTCGCGATCGGCTTCTTCAACGGGTTCATGCTCACCCGCACCGAGCTGCCCAGCTTCATCATCACGCTCGGCACCTTCCTCATGCTGACCGGCATGAACCTCGGCTTCACCAAGCTGATCAGCGGCACCGTCTCGACCAAGACGATCGCCGACATGGAGGGCTTCGCCTCCGCCAAGACCCTCTTCGCGTCCGTCCTCACCGTCGGTGGCGTCGACTTCAAGGTCACCATCCTGTGGTGGATCGGCCTGGTGGCCCTCGCCTCCTGGGTCCTGCTGCGCACCCGCGTCGGCAACTGGATCTTCGCCGTCGGTGGCGGAAAGGAAGCGGCCCGCGCGGTGGGCGTGCCCGTCGCCGCGACCAAAATCGGCCTCTACATGGGGGTGTCCTTCGCCGCCTGGATCGCCGGACAGCACCTGCTCTTCTCCTTCGACGCCGTGCAGTCGGGAGAGGGCGTCGGCAAGGAGCTGACGTACATCATCGCGGCCGTCATCGGCGGCTGTCTGATCACCGGCGGATACGGCTCCGCCATCGGCTCGGCGGTCGGCGCGCTGATCTTCGGCATGACCGACAAGGGCATCGTGTTCGCCGAGTGGAATCCCGACTGGTTCAAGTTCTTCCTGGGAGCGATGCTGCTCCTCGCGACCCTGCTGAACGCCTGGGTCCGCAAGCGCGCGGAGGCCACGGCATGACGCAGCCCGCCACGACGACGTCCGCCGGGCGCACGCCCCTGGTCGAGCTCGACGACGTCAGTAAGTACTACGGCAACGTCCGCGCCCTGGAGGGCGTATCGCTGGAGGTCCACGCGGGGGAGATCACCTGCGTCCTCGGCGACAACGGCGCCGGCAAGTCGACCCTGATCAAGATCATCGCGGGGCTCCACCAGCACGACGCGGGCACCTTCCGCGTCGAGGGCGAGGACACCCGTCCGGCGTCCCCGCGGGAGGCCCTGGACCGCGGTATCGCCACGGTCTACCAGGACCTCGCCGTCGTCCCCCTGATGCCGGTCTGGCGCAACTTCTTCCTCGGCTCCGAGCCTCGCAAGGGATCGGGCCCCTTCAAGCGCCTGGACGTCGACCACATGCGCCGCACGACCCATGCGGAACTCCTGCGCATGGGCATCGACCTGCGGGACGTCGACCAGCCCATCGGCACGCTCTCCGGCGGCGAGCGCCAGTGCGTGGCGATCGCCCGGGCCGTCCACTTCGGCGCGAAGGTCCTCGTCCTCGACGAGCCCACCGCGGCGCTGGGCGTCAAACAGTCCGGTGTGGTCCTCAAATATGTGGCCGCCGCACGTGACGCGGGCCTGGGCGTCGTTCTGATCACCCACAACCCCCACCACGCGTACCTCGTCGGCAACCGCTTCGTCCTCCTCAAGCGCGGCACGATGGTCGGCAACCACACCCGTGAGGAAATCACCCTGGACGAACTGACCCGCCAAATGGCGGGCGGCAACGAGCTGGACGACCTCCGCCACGAACTGGAGGGCAGCGCCCCGTAGGGGCCCCGGGTGGTGCCCCGCAGGGGCGCGGGGCTGTGCCGATGTGCGGCTTCGCCGCGCGGGCACGCCCGGCGGCGGCTTCTTTCAGGGGCGCGGGGAACTGCGCGACCAGCCACGACGCTCCCGCAGGCGGCGAATCACCGGCACCACCCCGGAGCGGCCCGAGCGCAGCGAAGGACGCCGCCGTGCAGCGAAGCGGCAGCGTGGGGCAGAATCGGCGCGATGAGCACCTACCGCGACCTCGCCCTGCCCAGGGCGCTCGGCTCCGCCAGAGCCGCGGGCGCCCCCATCGGCTCCCGCCGTGCCACCGCCCTGCGTACCGTGGGCACGCGCGAGCGCCGTTCCCACCTGACGGCACCGCGCGTCCCCACCGTCGGCATCGACATCGGCGGCACGAAGGTGATGGCGGGCGTCGTGGACGCGGACGGCAACATCCTGGAGAAGGTCCGCACCGAGACCCCCGACAAGTCCAAGAGCCCCAAGGTCGTCGAGGACACCATCCTCGAACTGGTTCTGGACCTCTCCGACCGCCACGACGTGCACGCGGTCGGCATCGGCGCGGCCGGCTGGGTCGACGCGGACCGCAACCGGGTCCTGTTCGCACCCCACCTCTCGTGGCGCAACGAACCCCTGCGGGACCGTCTCGCGGGCCGCCTCGCCGTCCCCGTCCTGGTGGACAACGACGCGAACGCCGCCGCCTGGGCGGAGTGGCGCTTCGGCGCGGGCCGCGGCGAGGACCACCTCGTCATGATCACGCTCGGTACCGGCATCGGCGGCGCCATCCTGGAGGACGGGCAGGTCAAGCGCGGCAAGTTCGGCGTGGCGGGCGAGTTCGGCCATATGCAGGTCGTCCCCGGCGGCCACCGCTGCCCGTGCGGCAACCGCGGCTGCTGGGAGCAGTACAGCTCCGGCAACGCGCTGGTCCGCGAGGCCCGCGAACTCGCCGCCGCCGACTCCCCGGTCGCCTACGGCATCATCGAGCACGTCAAGGGCAACATCGCCGAGATCACCGGCCCGATGATCACCGAGCTGGCCCGTGAGGGCGACGCGATGTGCATCGAGCTGCTCCAGGACATCGGCCAGTGGCTGGGCGTCGGCATCGCGAACCTCGCGGCCGCCCTCGACCCCTCCTGCTTCGTCATCGGCGGCGGCGTCAGCGCGGCCGACGACCTCCTGATCGGCCCCGCGCGCGACGCCTTCCGCCGTCATCTGACCGGCCGCGGCTACCGCCCCGAGGCCCGGATCGCCCGCGCCCAGCTCGGCCCCGAGGCCGGCATGGTCGGCGCAGCGGACCTCGCCCGTCTGGTGGCCCGCCGCTTCCGGCGCGCCAACCGGCGCCGCGTCGAGCGGTACGAGCGCTACGAGCGGTACGCCGAGTCGCGCCGCGAGGCGCAGGAGACGCTGTGATGACGGCCTCGCTGCCGCGCCAGGCCTCACCCCCGGACGAGCCGCCGCGCCCGCCCGAGGAACCGGGCCACAGGATCCGCCGCCGCGCCCTGACCCTGCTGATCATCGTGCTGCTCATCGGTGTCCCGGCCGGCTATCTGGTGATCTCCGCCAACCAGAGCCGTGACAGCGGCAAGGACAAGGAGGCCAAGTACTCGGCGACCGGGCTCACCCCCGGCTGGCCCTCCCGGGTCCAGCGCCGCCTGTACCAGGTGCCCATCCCCGGCTACTCGGCCGAGGTCGCGTACTACGAGACGAACAACTGGAAGACCAGCCGTCTCTACGTCCAGTTCCTCACCAGCGACGAGGGCCTGGAGAAGTTCCTCAAGACCATCGGGACCAGCCTCGACGCCCTGGAGAAGGACGACTTCGCCATCAGCGCACGCGACCGGCGTGTCGTCGGCTGGGAGTTCACCGGCCCCGGCCCCTGGTCGGGCCTGAACCACGAGCGCAAGAACCCGACGCCCACCCACCACATCGTCGTGGACTGGGCGAAGCCGGGCCACCCCATGGTCTACGTGGTCTCCCGAACGACCCCCTGACCACGCCCCGACCACACCCTGACCACGCCCCCATCCCCGCCTCGTCCGGTCGACGGGCCGCGTTGTCAGACCCGGCCCGTAGAGTCGAAGACGATCGATCCGACCGGGGCGGGAGCAGGCGAGGGAGGTGGCCGGGAGCATGAGCGCGGGGACACGTCCGAGTACGGGGACGGGTGAGGGCACGAGCGCGGGGGAGCCGCGCGCCGAGGCCGGCTCCGGCGCCGGGGCGACGGCCGAGGTGTCCCTCGGGCTGGCCGCCGTGTTCCTGCCCGCCGCACTGCCCCGCGGCGGCCGGATGGCCTTCTGGGACCCGGACGGCGACCTCCCGCTCCCTGCCCCGGACACCGAACTGACGGTCGTACGACGGCACGGTCCGGGCACGCGGCGGCACACGGTCCCCGCGCTGACCCTGCCGGTCACCGAGGCCCTGCCCCTCCTGGTACGGGCCAGGCGCGACCCCGCCGCCCATCCCGCCACGGCCTGCTGGGGAGCCGCCGCCCTGCACGCCCTGCGGCTCGTCGCGCGCGGCCGGCTGCTGCCCGGTCTGACACCCGACGGGTTCGACGCGTGGCGTGCGGGCCCCCTGGACCCGGACGACATCGCCCACCTCAGGGCGATCGCGGCGGCCCTTCCGTACGAGGGACACGCCGTCCCGCTGCCGGGCCGCGGCCCGCTCAGGCTGCCCGAGCCACAAGCACTGACGCGCGCCTTCCTGGACGCGGTCGCCGACGCCCTGCCCCGCACCCCGGCCGCTCCGTACGCGGCGGGGAGGCCCTTCGCGGCGAGCGGGGCCCAGCGGCTGCCCGGCGCCCAGGACTGGGCGGCGGAGGTCGCCGCGGGCATGGACGCCGGGGTCCGGATCTCCCTGCGTCTCGACCTGTCCGCGTACGAGCTCTTCGACGACAGCGAGGACGCGCGGCGGGCGGGCGCGGCCGTCGTCCAGGTGCACAGCCTCGCCGACCCCACCCTCGTCGTCGACGCGGCGGGCCTGTGGGCGGGCACGGCGGACGCCACGTTCGGCCCGCGCGCCCGGGTCGACGCGGCCCTGGCGGTGCGTCGCGCGGCCCGTGTCTGGCCCCCTCTGGACCGGCTGGCCGGACAGGACGTGCCGGACGTGCTGGCCCTGTCCGAGGACGAGCTGTCGGACCTGCTCGGCGTGGCGGCCACCCGCCTCGGCGCGGCCGGGGTCGCCGTGCACTGGCCGCGCGACCTCGCCCAGGACCTGAGCGCGGCGGCGGTCGTCCGCCCCGCACCCGGCTCGGCCACGGACGGGACGGGCTTCTTCGAAAGCGAGGAACTGCTCCAGTTCCGCTGGCAGCTGGCCCTGGGCGGCGACCCGCTCAGCGAGGCGGAGATGGACGCCCTCGCCGAGGCGCACCGCCCCGTCGTCCGGCTGCGGGACCAGTGGGTGCTCGTCGACCCGGCCCTGGTCCGCAAGGCCCGCAAGCGTGAACTGGGACTGCTCGACCCGGTCGACGCCCTCTCCGCGGCGCTCAGCGGCACTGTGGAGGTCGACGGGGAGAGCGTCGAGGCCGTGCCCGTCGGAGCGCTCGCCGCGCTGCGCGACCGCCTCACGGCCGGACTGCGGCCCGCCGAACCGCCGCCCGGCCTGAGGGCCACCCTCCGCGACTACCAGCTGCGCGGGCTGGCCTGGCTCGACCTCATGACCTCGCTCGGCCTCGGCGGCTGCCTCGCCGACGACATGGGACTCGGCAAGACCATCACCGTCATCGCCCTCCACCTGAAGCGGGCACGCACCGAGCCGACCCTCGTGATCTGCCCCGCCTCGCTGCTCGGCAACTGGCAGCGGGAGATCGAGCGGTTCGCCCCCGGCGTGCCCGTGCGCCGCTTCCACGGACCCGACCGCTCCCTGGCGGACATGGCCGGCGGCTTCGTCCTGACCACCTACGGGACGATGCGCTCGACCGCGCCGCGGCTCGCCGAGCAGACCTGGGGCATGGTCGTCGCGGACGAGGCCCAGCACGTCAAAAACCCGTACTCGGCGACGGCCAAGGCCCTGCGGACGATCTCCGCCCCGGCCAGGGTCGCCCTGAGCGGTACACCGGTGGAGAACAACCTCTCCGAGCTGTGGGCCCTGCTCGACTGGACGACCCCGGGGCTGCTGGGCCCCCTGAAGTCCTTCCGCGCCCGGCACGCGCGCGCCGTGGAGAACGGCGAGGACGAGGAGGCCGTGGCCCGCCTCGCCCGGCTGATCCGGCCCTTCCTCCTGCGGCGCAAGAAGTCCGACCCGGGCATCGTCCCCGAACTGCCGCCCAAGACGGAGACGGACCACCCCGTCCCCCTCAGCCGCGAGCAGGCCTCCCTGTACGAGGCCGTGGTCCGCGAGTCGATGCTCGCCATCGAAACCACGCAGGGCATCGCCAGGCGGGGCCTGGTCCTCAAGCTCCTCACGGCGCTCAAGCAGATCTGCGACCACCCGGGGCTGTATCTGAAGGAGGAGCCGGACGGGCTCCCCAGCGGCTCGCAAGCGGCTCGCCAGGCCGCCCGTTCCGGCAAACTGGCCCTGCTCGACGAGCTGTTGGACACGCTGCTCGCCGAGGACGGCTCAGCCCTCGTCTTCACGCAGTACGTGGGGATGGCCCGGCTGATCACGAACCACCTCACGGCGCGCGCGGTGCCCGTCGAACTGCTCCACGGGGGCACGCCGGTGTTCGAGCGCGAACACATGGTGGACCGGTTCCAGAGCGGCGCCACACCGATCCTGATCCTGTCGCTGAAGGCGGCCGGCACCGGCCTCAACCTCACGCGCGCGGGCCATGTCATCCACTTCGACCGCTGGTGGAACCCGGCGGTCGAGGAGCAGGCCACCGACCGCGCCTACCGCATCGGCCAGACCCAGCCCGTCCAGGTGCACCGCCTCATCACCGAGGGCACCGTCGAGGACCGTATCGCCGACATGCTCGCCTCCAAGCGGGCCCTGGCGGACGCGATCCTCGGCTCCGGCGAGGCGTCCCTGACGGAACTGACCGACCGCGACCTGTCCGACCTGGTGTCCCTGCGGAGGTCCACATGATGTCTCCGACGGATCAGCCGGGCACGGGCGGCGACGGGACGGACGAGCGCCCGCCGGCCGCGCCGGCTGCGTCCCGCGCGGCAGGCCGGGCCGCGGACGACGAGACGCCGCGGACCGGCGCCGACGCCCAGGACCACGGCGACGCGGCGTCCTCGGCGGACGGTTCCCGTCCGGCGGCCGATGGGGCGCGCCCCGCCGACGCCGCCCGACGGGCCCTGCGGGAAGCCCGCCGAGCCGAGGCGAACGCGGGGGAGTCCTCACCGGCTCCATCGCCGCGACCGCATCCGAGCCCGGCCTCGAAGGCGTCCCCGGCGTCCGCACAGCCGAGGCGCCGAACCCCCGAGGCAACCACGGCACCGGGGCCCCGCCCGGGAGACGCCGCGCGCGAGGCCCTCCGGCGGGCGATGGGCCGTACCAACGGTGCCACCACAGCGGAGAGCGAGGACACGGCAGGGGCATCGGCCTTCGCAACCGCCGTAAGGCCGGAGGCACGTGGCTCACGCCCGCGCTCCGACACGGCGGAGACGGCGCCGCCCGACGGGCGCTCCGTCGCGCCGATGACGGCAGCACCCGAGAGGGCCGCTGACGTGACGGTTACGGGGCTGCCCGACGGGGTCCCGGGTAAGACCGGCACGGGGCCCGGCACAGTCCCGGGTGCTACGGCGGCGAGATCGACCGACGGGGGCTCCGAGGCGACGGGGGAGGCCGGCAGGGGTTCCCGTGCGCCGGTGGGCAGGTCGTCGGCGCGGGCCTCGGATGCTGCGGCGGCGGGATCGTCCGGCGGCGGCTCCGAGGCGGCGGAGACGGGGCTGCCCGACGGGTTTTCGGCTGCGACGGTCGCGGGAGCCGGCACAGTCCCGGGTGCGACGGCAGCGGGATCGTCCGGCGAGGGCTCCGAGGCGACTGGGGCGGCCGGCAGGGGTTCCCGTGCGCCGGTGGCGGCCGAGAGTCGTTCCGACTCGGGGGGCGCCGGGGCATCTGGCGGGAGCTGCGCCCCGATGGCGGCGGAGCTGTCCGGTGCGGCCCCCGAGGCCGAGGGGAACGGTCGGCCCGGCGCGGGCTCTGAGGAGGCCGCGGCCGACCCGTCCGATCAGGTCTCCGCGTCGGCCGCGGGCGGCCGGCCCGGCGCCCCCTCCGAAGTCCCGCGGCCCGGCGACGTGGCCCGGGAGGCGCTACGGGCCGCGCGCGTTCAGGCGGAGCGGGAGCGAACCGCCGCGCGCGACAAGGGGGTCGGGGCGGTGAGGAAGCGGCGCGGGGGCGCCGCGGTCACCGGCCCCGGCTCCCGTCCCGCCCGTCCCACCGGGCCGAGCCGTGAGGCGGCGGCCCAGGTCAGGGAACTGGCCGAGATGCTGGGCAACAATCTCGACCTGTCCTCCCGGCTGGAGAGGGAGGAGCAGGCGGACGAGTCCGACACCGGGCCGGGATCCGCGCACGCGAGCGACGCCACGGACGCGGAAGCCGGTGCGGTTACCGGTGCCGTTGCCGGTGCTGATGCCCCTACCGATGTCACTGCCGGTACAGACGTCGGCCCCCTCGGCTCCCAGCCCGCCCATGCCCAAGTCCATCTGCATGACCGTCCGCAGGCCCGTACCGAGCCCGCCGTCGCCGCCCCCAGCGACCCCCCGGCCCCCGAACAGCGCGGCGCGTCCGCCGGGCGTTCCATGGCCGCCCCTGCCCGGGACGGCGAGCTGCGGCGTACGTTCCCGCCGCCGGCGGCGTCGGCGCGGCGTGCGGGCGGAGGGTTCGCCGAGACGTGGTGGGGCAACGCGTGGGTCGCCGCGCTGGAGGAGATGGCGCTCGACGCGGCGCGGCTCGGGCGGGGCAAGGCGTACGCGGGGGAGGGGCACGTGGACGCCGTGACGGTCACACCGGGGCTCGTGCTCGCGTATGTGCACGGGAGCCGTCCGCGCCCGTACCGCGTGCAGATCCGGATGCGTACGCTCCCGGACGACGACTGGGAGCGTTTCCTCGACGCCGCCGCCGAACGTCCGGCCCACATCGCCGCGCTGCTCGACAAGGAACTGCCCCAGACCCTCGCCGACTGCGGGGTGGAACTGCTGCCCGGCCCCGGCGACCTCGTCCCGCGCTGCAGTTGCCCCGACTCCGGTCACCCCTGCAAGCACGCGGCAGCCCTCTGCTACCAGACGGCGCGGCTGCTGGACGAAGACCCGTTCGTGCTCCTCCTGCTGCGCGGCCGGGGCGAGCGCGAACTGCTGGACGAACTGTCCCGGCGCAACGCCACCCTGGCCGCCCGCTCGGCCCGCGCCGCCGAGGAACCGGCGCTCCCCGGAGTCCCGGCCCGCGAAGCCGTCGAGCGCCGCGTACGGGCACCCCTGCCGGCCCCGCTGCCGCCGCCCCCGCATCCCGAACAGCCCCCGGCCTACCCGGCCTCGCCCGGCGGCCCCGACCCGTTCGCGCTGGACCAGCTGGCCACCGACGCGGCCGCCCGCGCGCACGCCCTGCTCACCACCGGCCGCGACCCCCTCGCCGAGCTGACACTCTGGCAGGACGCCGTCCGGCTCGCCGCCACCCGTCCGGGCTCCGGCCTCACGGCGACCACCCGCGCCCTCTACGCGGATCTGGCCACCGCCGCGCGTCGCACCCCGGGAGACCTGGCCCGCGCGGTCGCCGCGTGGCGCCAGGGCGGGCTCGAAGGACTCGCCGTCCTCGAAGAGGCCTGGGACCCACCGGCGGGCCGTTTCGACAGGGCCCGCCCGCTCCTCCTCGCCGCCGACTTCCCCGCCTTCCGGCCCTGGCACAACCACCTCACCCACCCCCACGGCCACATACAGCTCCGCCTGGGCCACGACGGCCTCTGGTACGCGTACGAGTCGGAACCGGGCCACGACGACTGGTGGCCGCGCGGCACCCCCGACCTGGATCCGGTCGGCGCCCTCACCGGCCTTGGTTCGCCGACCGACGTCTGAGTGCGCCCGACTCCCGCGATTCACCGGCGGGTCGGCGCGCGGCCTCGTACCATGGCGTCCATGATCCTCAACCGGCGCCGCCCTGCCCCGCGGTTCAACGTGCGTACACCGCACGGCTGTTGTTGATCTACGCCGAGCGCCGCACCAAGCGCGCCGAGCGGCTCGCCGAGCGACTCGCCGAGCCCGGCACCGCGCTGCCGGCCGCGCTCCTCTTCCCGCGGCCCGTCCGCACCCCCGGGCCCGCGGGCCCGGCGAGCTCTGCCGTACCCGCAGGCCCGAGGCCGTCGCACCGCCTCCCCACCCGTGCCCGTGAACCCCCGACAGGCAGGAGCCCACCCATGTCCCGTACCAGTACGTCCCATGACGAGTCCGCCTACGACCGTCGCAGACTCCGCCAGTGGCTCGCGGGTGAGGCCCGGGCCGACGGCGTCGAGCGGCGCGACATGCTCCGGCTGCTGGCCGCCGCCGGACTGGCCACCGCGGCCACCGCGGCCACCACCGGTTTCGCCGCACCGGCCCTGGCCGCTTCCACGACCGGCAGCGGCACCGGCAGTGTCACCGGCAGCGGTACAGCTACCGCGACGACCGACCGCACGTCCGCCGCCGCGGTCCCCGGGATAGTCAAGCCCCTTCCCGACGCCTGGTTCACCTCCCGCGGTACGAACGCCGAGACGAAGTTCGAGGCCCTGGCGGGCACCGGCCACCACACCCCCACGGACCGTTTCTTCGTCCGCAACCACACCGCCACCCCCGTCCTGGACGCGAACGCCTGGAGTGTCTCCGTCTGGGGAGACGGTCTCGCGGGCGGCGGCTCCGCCGAGTTCACGCTCGACGACCTGAAGCGCCTGCCCGCCACCACACGCAGCGCGTTCGTGGAGTGCGCGGGCAACGGCCGCAGCTTCTTCACGACACAGCAGGGCCAGACCGTGTCCGGCACGGCATGGACGCTGGGCGCGATCGGCGTGGCCCGCTGGCGTGGCGTACGGCTCGGCGAGGTGCTGCGCCGCGCCGGGCTGAGCCGCGGCGCCGTGGACGTCCTGCCCCGCGGCCTGGACGCCGACTACGTCACGGCGGACGGCACGAACCTCGGCCGGGTCCGCCGCCCGCTGCCCCTGTCGAAGGCCCTGGACGACGTGCTGCTCGCGTACGAGATGAACGGTGAGCCGCTCCCGCCGGACCACGGCGGTCCCGTACGGGTCCTCGTGCCGTCCTGGGTCGGGATCGCGTCGATCAAGTGGGTCGGTGACATCGAGGTCTCCGCCCGGCCGCTGTACTCCCCGTGGAACACCGACTTCTACCGGCTGTTCGGCGACGCGTATCCGGCGGGAGGCAGCGCCCCGCTCAGCCGGCAGACGCTCAAGTCCGCCTTCGAACTCCCGTGGAAAGCAAGCCTGGAGGCCGCCGCCGAGCACCGTCTCACCGGCCGCTCCTGGTCGGGCGCGGGTGCCGTGGCGCGCGTCGACGTGAGCACCGACGGGGGTTCGAGCTGGCGGCGCGCCCGGCTGCACGACGCCCCGCGCCGCGCCGACTGGGTCCGCTGGTCCGCCGACTGGCGTCCGGCGGCCCCGGGGGCGTACACGCTCCTGGCCCGTGCCACCGACACCACGGGCCGCACGCAGCCGGAGACCACCGTCCACAACACGCAGGGCTACCTCTTCGACGCGGTCGTCCGTCACCCGGTCCAAGCCGTGTGATCGTCCGTCACCGGCCGGTGGAGCGGCCGGACACCAGCCCTCGGCCGGACGCAGGCCGGGGGCTGTGTCACGCCCACCCCCAAGCCCACTTCCACACCCGCCTCCGAGCCCCGTCCACGCCCGCCTTCAGGCCCCCTCCCGTGCCCTGCCACCCATGCCCGGCCGCCGGCGCAGCACGTCGTGGACTGATGTGCGAGGGACGTGGGTATCCCCCAGTTGCATGTGATGCGCAAGAGCATCATGACGGCAACAAGGTCAAGGGGTGGGTTCATGACGAGCCGATGGATACGCGGCACAGTGGTCGCCGCGGCGCTGGCCTGCGGGGCCGCCGCGTGCTCCGCGCCCGGTGACGGGCCCGGCGGTGGCGGGTCCGCCGACTCGGTGGTGATCGGGGTGGCCTCGGAGCCGGACACCCTCAGCCCCCTGCTCGGCTACGGCAAGGACGGCAACTCCAAGATCTTCGACGGCCTGCTCGCCCGGGACGCCGACCTGAAGCTCAGGCCCGCGCTGGCGAAGGCGCTCCCCGACATCGACGACGACGGCCTGACGTACACCTACACCCTGCGCGCCGGGGTCGAGTTCAGCGACGGCGAGCCGCTCACCGCCGCCGACGTGGTCTTCACGTACGAGACCGTCCTCGACGAGAGGACCAACAACACCTCCCGCAGCGAGCTCGACGCCATCGAGGAGGTGCGGGCCGACGGCGACGACCGGGTCGTCTTCACCCTCAAGTACCCCTACGCGCCCTTCGCCGGCCGCACGGTCCTGCCCATCGTCCCCGAGCACGTGGCCGGCGACCAGGACCCCAACACCGGCTCCTTCAACACCGAGCCCGTCGGCACCGGTCCGTACGTCCTCGCCGCCTGGAGCAAGGGCGAGAAGCTCACGTTCAAGGCCAATCCGCGGTACTGGGGCGGCGCGCCGAAGGTGAGGACGGTCACCATGGCGGTCGTCGAGGACGACGACGTACGCGCCACCCGGCTGCGCTCCGGCGACCTGGACGGCGCGATCCTCCCGCCCAACCTCGCCGCCGCCTACAGGAACGGCAGCGGCGGGAAGTCCCGCGATCTCAGGACCTACGAGGCCAGGTCGTACGACTTCCGCGCCGTCACCCTGCCCACGGGGAACGAGGTCACCGGCGACCGGGCGATCCGCCGCGCCCTGGACGCCGCCGTGGACCGCGAGGCCATGGCGGCCCACATCCTCGACGGCGCGGGCCGCCCGGCGTACGGGCCGCTGCCCGTCGACGACCCCTGGTTCGCGAAGGGCATCGAACGCTCCCAGGACCTGGACACGGCCACGCGGATCCTGGACCGGGCGGGCTGGCGGGCCGGTCCGGACGGCGTCCGCACCAGGAGCGGCCGGCGCGCCGCCTTCACCCTCCTCTATCCCTCCGGCGACAAGGTCCGCCAGGAGCACGCCCTCGCCTACGCCTCCGACGCCAAGAAGGCAGGTATCGACGTGACGGCCGAGAGCGCCACCTGGGAGGTCATCGAGCCGCGGATGAAGGACGACGCGGTCCTCGCGGGCGGCGGCAGCACCGGCGACCCCGACTTCGGCCTCTACACACTCCTGCACTCCTCGCTGGCCGGCAACGGCTTCAACAACATGGGTCACTACGACAACCCGGCCGTGGACAAGGCCCTCGACACCGGCCGCCGCAGCCGGGACGAGTCGACGCGCAGGACGGCGTACGACACGCTCCAGCGGGAGCTGGTGAAGGACCCCGGTGCCACCTTCCTCACCCACATCGACCACGTGTACGTCCTCGCCGACCGCTGGCGGGGCCCGACCACGCAACTGGAGCCGCACGAGCACGGATTCGCCGGCGGCCCCTGGTGGAACATCGAGGACTGGCGGCCCGAGCAGTGAGCCGACCGCCCTGGGGCGCCATGGCCCGGCTGGCCGGGCGGCGCTCCCTGTTCGCCGCCCCGGTCCTGCTGGTCGTCACCTTCGGCATGTTCGCGATCGCCGCCGCCTCCCCCTTCGATCCGGTACGGGCCTACGCGGGCACCGCGGCCCTCGGCGCCGACCGGGAGACCCTGGACCGGCTCCGGACCAACCTCGGTGTGGACCGGCCCTTCGCCGAACGCTGGTGGGACTGGCTGACCTCCGCGCTCACCGGCGACCTCGGCCAGTCCAGCGTGATGCGCCAGCCGGTGGCCGAGGTGATCGGCGAACGCCTCGTGTGGTCCACGCTGTTGTGCACGGTCGCGTTCGCCGCGGCCGTCCTGGCGGGCACACTGCTCGGGGTGCTCGCCGCCCGCCGCCAGGGCGGATGGCTCGACCGGACGGTCACCTCGCTCGCCTACACCCTCTCGGCCGCCCCGGTGTTCTGGACCGCCCTGCTCGCCATCTGGCTGTTCGCCCTCCGGCTGGACCTCCTGCCGGCGGGCGGCCTGACCGACACCGCCAGTGAACAGGTCACCGCGGCCCAGGTGGCGAGCCACCTCGTGCTGCCCGCCGGAGTCCTCGCGGTCTCCCAACTCCCCTGGTTCGTCCTGTACGTCCGCCAGGGTGTCGCCGACGCCCTCGCGGAGGATCCGGTACGCGGCGCCCGTGCCCGGGGCTTGAGCGAACACACCGTTCTGCTCGGTCACGCCCTGCGCTCCGGACTGCTCCCGGTCCTGACCCTGATCGGCTCCCGGCTGCCCGAACTCATCACCGGCGCCCTGCTGGTGGAGAGCGTCTTCAGCTGGCCGGGCATCGCGGCGGCCACCGTGGAGGCGGCCACCGCCGTCGACTTCCCGCTCCTCGCGGCCCTCACCGCGCTGGCCACCGTCGCCGTCCTGGCGGGCAACCTGCTCGCGGACCTGCTCTACGGACTCTTCGACCCGAGGGTGAATATCGGTGAAATGTGATCCCCCGACTCCCAGGACCGGAGCGGACCGCCATGGCTGACACGGCAGTTGAGCCCAAGTGGCGTTCGTACGGCACCCGCCGCCGCTCCACCCGCACCCTCCGGGTACGTGCTTCCGCTGCCCTCGTCGCCGTGACGGTCCTCGCGGTCCTGCTCGTCCCGCCGCTGGTTCAACTCGACCAACAAGCAGTCGACTTGGGCGCAAAGCTTCAACCACCTTCCTGGGCACACCCGTTCGGCACCGACGACGTCGGCCGCGACCTGCTGCTGCGCTGCGTGTACGGCCTGCGGGTCTCCCTGCTCATCGGAGTGACGGCGGCCCTGACGGCGACCGTCATCGGCACGGCCGTCGGTGCCACGGCCGGAGCACTGGGCGGCTGGGCCGACCGGGCCGTCATGCGGCTGGTCGACACCTTCTCGTCCGTCCCGCACCTGCTCCTCGGCATCTTCATCGTCGCCATGTTCCGCCCCGGAGTCTGGCCCGTGGTGGTCTCGGTCGGCCTCACCCACTGGCTGTCCACCGCCCGGATCGTCCGCGCCGAGGTGCTGTCCCTGCGCGCACGCCCGTACATCGACGCGGCGCTCTCCGGCGGCGCGTCGCGACTGCGGATCGCGGTACGCCATCTGCTGCCCGCCGTGCTGCCCCAGGCCGCGCTCGCCGCAGTCCTCATGGTGCCGCACGCCATGTGGCACGAGTCCGCCCTCTCCTTCCTCGGCCTCGGACTGCCCTCCCACCTCGCGAGCCTCGGCAACCTCATCCAGACCGCCCGCGGCTCACTGCTCGCCGGACAGTGGTGGCCGACCCTCTTCCCCGGCCTGTTCCTCATCGTCCCCACCCTCGCCCTCGCCGGCCTCGCCGGAGCCTGGCGCGAGCGCATCAACCCGCGCCGCCGATCGGAGCTGATGCTGTGACGACGCTGTCCGTACGAGGCCTGTCGGTGCGCTTCCTCATGCCGGGCGGACGCCGGGTCGCCGCCGTCACCGACGCACACTTCGACGTGGCGGCGGGGGAGTGCCTGGCCCTGGTCGGCGAGAGCGGCTGCGGCAAGTCCGTCCTCGTCTCCGCCCTCCTCGGCCTGCTCCCCGCCAACGCCCAGGCCGCCGGTGAGGCACGCCTCGGCGACCTCGACCTGCTCGCGGCCGACGAACGCACCCTGGCCCGCACGGTCCGGGGCCGCCGGATCGGCCTCATACCGCAGAGCCCGGCCGCCCACCTGACCCCCGTCCGCACCATCCGCTCCCAACTGGAGGAGACAGTCGCCCAGTTGACCGGTGTCCGGGGCCGGGCGGCCCTGAGCTCGGCCGCCGAGGAGGCCGCCGGGCGTGCCGCGTTCCCCGCGGACCACCTCGACCGCCACCCGCACGAACTCTCCGGCGGCCTCGCCCAGCGCGCCGCCACCGCCCTCGCCCTCGTCGGCGACGCGCCCCTGCTGCTGGCCGACGAACCGACCACCGGACTCGACCGCGACCTGGTGGACCACACCGTCGACGAACTGCGCCGCCCTGTGGACACCGCCGGCCGGGCCCTGCTGGTCATCACCCACGACCTCGCGGCGGCCGAGCGCATCGCCGACCGTGTGGCGGTCATGTACGCGGGCCGCATCGTCGAACTCACCGACGCCCAGGCCTTCTTCGGCACCCCCGGCCCCCGCCACCCCTACAGCCGCGGTCTCCTGCGAGCCCTGCCCGACCGCGCCTTCACCCCCATCCCCGGCATGCCCCCCGAACTCGGGAACCTCCCCGACGGCTGCGCCTTCGCCGCCCGCTGCGACCGGGCCGCCGACACCTGCGCCATCCGCCCGCCGATGACGGCCACGGTCGCCTGCCACCACCCGTACGTACCGGAGGACAGCCATGCTTGAACTGCGGGCCATCACTGCCGGATACCGACACCACGACCCCGTGGTACGCGACTTCTCCCTGACCGTCGAGCCCGGCGAGGCCGTCGGACTCCTCGGCCCCAGCGGCTGCGGCAAATCCACCCTCGCCCGCGTCGCCGCCCTGCTGCACCGCCCCGACTCCGGAACCCTGTACCTCGACGGCGAACCCGTACGCCGCTGGCGCCACCGCGCCCCGCGCGCACAACGCACCGCCTTCGGGGTCGTCCTCCAGCAGCCCAGACTCGCCGCGGACCCTCGGCTGCGCCTCGCCCAGCTCATCGCCGAACCCCTGCACGCCACCGGCCGACGGGGCGAAATACCGCACCGCGTGGCGGAGTTGGCCACTTCCGTCGGCCTGACCCCCGACCTGCTGACCCGCCGCCCGCACGAGGTCAGCGACGGCCAGCTGCAACGCGCCTGCCTGGCCCGCGCCCTCGTCCTGCGCCCCCGCTGGCTGATCTGCGACGAGATGACCGCCATGCTCGACGCCTCCACCGGCGCCGCGCTCGTCGCCGCGGTGGAGGCCTACAGGTCCACCACCGGCGCGGGCCTGCTCGCCGTCGGCCACGACCGGACACTCCTGAAGCGCTGGTGCCGTCGCACGGTCCACTGGGAGGCCCTGCAACCGCTCCGAGCCCCCGAAGCCTCTCAGGCTCCCTCTGTACGATGACGCGCGGCGCGGCCGGCGGCCTTCCATGCCGCTCGGCGAGATGTGAAGGCCGGCGCGGAGGATCTTCGCGAGGCTGCCACAACGTGGGACGCCTTGCACGGGGATCCGACCCAAGTGCGTGAGAAATCGTGAGATGTGGGAGCGTGAGTCGGGTGAGCGACGCACAGACCAACACCCTTCAATACCGCTTTGACGGGCCAGAAGACGCACCAGTCCTGATCTTGGGTCCCTCACTGGGCACCACCTGGCACATGTGGGACCGGCAGGTCCCCGAGCTGGCCAAGCAGTGGCGGGTCTTCCGCTTCGACCTGCCCGGACACGGTGGCGCGCCCGCGCACCCGACCGGTTCGGTCACCGAGCTCGCCGAACGGCTGCTCGCCACCCTCGACGGGCTCGGCGTCCAGCGGTTCGGCTACGCGGGCTGCGCGCTCGGCGGAGCCGTGGGGGCCGAGCTGGCCCTGCGCCGCCCCGACCGCGTCGCCTCGCTCACGCTGATCGCCGCCTCCCCGCGTTTCGGCACGGCCGACGAGTTCCGGCAGCGCGGTGTGATCGTCCGGTCGAACGGCCTGGACCCCATCGCGCGGTCGTCCCCCGAGCGCTGGTTCACGACCGGGTTCGCCGCGGCGCAGCCCGCGATCACCGAGTGGGCCGTACAGATGGTGCGCACCACCGACCCGGGCTGCTACATCGCCGCCTGCGAGGCGCTCGCCGCGTTCGACATCCGCGCCGACCTCGGCCGCATCGGTGTGCCCACGCTCGTCCTGGTCGGCTCGGACGACCAGGTGACCGGCCCCGCCGAGGCCCGCACCCTCGTCGCCGGGATACCCGACGCCCGTCTCGCGGTCGTGCCCGGCGCCTCCCACCTGGTCCCCGTGGAGCAGCCCGCCGCCGTCACGGACCTCCTCGTACGGCACTTCTCCACGGCCTGGCAGCAGCCCGCCTACGACTCGTCCACCGGGCAGATGTCGGTCGTGGTCCCGCAGGCGAGCCCCGTGCTCTCCGTGCCGCAGCAGGCGTCACCCGTCGCCGAGATCGCCCCGGCCCCGCAGCCAGAAGCGCTGACCGGCCGAGCCGATCCGTACGACGCGGGCATCAAGGTCCGCCGCGAGGTGCTCGGGGACGCCCATGTGGACCGGGCGCTGGCCCAGGCCGACGAGTTCTCCGGGGACTTCCAGGAGTTCATCACGCGCTACGCGTGGGGCGAGATCTGGGACCGGCCGGGCCTCGACCGGCGCTCGCGCAGCTGTGTGACCCTCACCGCACTGGTCGCGGGCGGCCACCTCGACGAGCTGGCCTTCCACACCCGGGCCGCCCTCCGCAACGGGCTCACCCCCGTCGAGATCAAGGAAGTACTCCTCCAGGCGGCCGTCTACTGCGGCGTACCGGCCGCGAACAGCGCCTTCAAGGTGGCCCAGCAGGTCATCCGTGAGGAGACCACTCCGCAGGAGTGAGCGGCGGGAAAGGGCCCCCTCGGGTGGGCCGCGCCGACGGGCGGAGGCAGGATGGAAGGCATGAGGTTCACAAAGAAGTCGCATGCCTGTGTCCGCCTGGAGAAGGACGGCCGCGCACTCGTCATCGATCCCGGCGTCTTCACCGAGGAGGACGCCGCGGTCGGCGCGGACGCGATCCTCGTCACGCACGAGCACCCCGACCACTTCAGCGAAGGGCACCTGCGGGCGGGGCTCGATGCCAACCCCCGGGCGGAGATCTGGACCCTGAAGTCGGTCGCCGACCAGCTCTCGGCCGCGTTCCCGGGCCGGGTGCACACCGTCGGTCACGGTGACACGTTCACCGCCGCGGGCTTCGACGTACAGGTCCACGGCGAACTGCACGCCGTGATCCACCCGGACATCCCGCGCATCACGAACGTCGGCTACCTCGTCGACGGCGGACGCGTCTTCCACCCCGGTGACGCCCTGACCCTCCCCGACCACCCGGTCGAGACGCTGCTCCTGCCCGTCCAGGCCCCCTGGAGCAAGATCTCCGAGGTCATCGACTACGTCAGGGAGGTCAAGCCGCAGCGTGCCTACGACATCCACGACGCCTTGCTGACGGACCTCGCGCGCCCCGCCTACGACCGCCAGATCGGCACCCTGGGCGGCTCCGAGCACCTGAGGCTGGCGCCGGGCGAGACCGCCGACCTCTGAGCGCACGATCCCTGAGCGCCCGGTCTCCGAGCGCCCGGCCGCTGACTGTCAGAGGCGCCCGGTAGGTTGTGGGGCATGCGTATCGCCACCTGGAACGTGAACTCGATCACAGCCCGTCTCCCGAGGCTGCTGGCCTGGCTGGAGAGCAGCGGCACGGACGTGCTGTGCATCCAGGAGACGAAGACCACCGCCGAGCAGTTCCCCACCGAGGAGCTCCGCGAGCTGGGCTACGAGTCGGCGGTGAACGCGACGGGACGGTGGAACGGAGTGGCGGTGGTCTCCCGGGTGGGCCTGGAGGACATCGTGCGGGGCCTGCCCGGCGACCCCGGCTACGAGGGCGTCGAGGAGCCCCGCGCGGTCTCCGCGACCTGCGGCCCGGTCCGCGTCTGGTCGGTCTACGTGCCGAACGGCCGCGAGGTGGACCACCCGCACTACGCGTACAAGCTGCAGTGGTTCGAGGCCCTGAAGACGGCTGTCGCGGGCGACGCGGCCGGCAGCCGCCCGTTCGCGGTGATGGGCGACTACAACGTGGCTCCGACGGACGACGACGTCTTCGACCGGACCCTCTTCGAGGGCGCCACGCACGTCACGGAACCCGAGCGCGCCGCGCTCACCGCCCTGCGCGGCACGGGCCTGACGGACGTGGTCCCGCGCCCCCTGAAGTACGACCACCCGTTCACGTACTGGGACTACCGCCAGCTCGGCTTCCCCAAGAACCGCGGCATGCGCATCGACCTGGTCTACGGCAACGCCCCCTTCACCAAGGCGGTCACGGACGCCTACGTGGACCGAGAGGAACGAAAGGGCAAGGGAGCCTCGGACCACGCCCCGGTGGTAGTGAACCTGGACGTCTAGCCCCACGAGGGGCGCGGGGAACTGCGCGACCAGCCACATCGCACCCGCACCCGACCACGCCTTTCAGGGGCGCGGGGAACTGCGCGACCAGCCACATCCGGCCCGCACCCGAACAGCGACCGGACCTGCCCAGAATCCCCCGCCCCAAAGAAACCCCCTACAACAACCCCAGATCCACAGACGAAGCCAGCGCAGCAAGCCCCGCATCCCCAGGATGCAGATGATCCCCACTGTCATAGACGGAAAGCATCCGCGCAGGATCCCCCGGATCCCGCAACACCGCATCGAAGTCGAGCACCCCGTCGACCCCGCCATCGGACACCCCCGCCGCCCGGATCCACCGGTTCACCGCGCTCCGCCGAGCATCGACATCAGCGGTGCACCGAGCCTCCCCCGCACAGGGCACGATCGTCGCGACCAGCACCCGCAGCCCCCGCCCGCGCGCCCGCTCGGTGACCTCCCGCAGCCCCTCCACGACCTCCTCGGCGCTCGCGCCCCAGCGCACGTCGTTGATCCCCTGGAAGACGACGACCGTACGCGCCGACGTCTGCGCGAGGACATCCCGGTCGAGGCGGTGCAGCGCGCTCACCCCACCCGTGTCGGCGGAGACGCCGTCACCGACGTACCGGTCCGTGACCACACGGTTCGCCGAGATCCCCTGGTTGAGCACCCCATAGTGCGGCACCACACTCTGCTCCCGGAGCCGGTCGGCCAGCAGGTCGGGCCAGCGCCGGTTCGCGTCCCGCGTCGACTTCTCGCCGTCGGTGATCGAGTCCCCGAGCACCACGACGGACCCGGGCCCGCCGCCCGACGCGTCCCCCACGTCGACACCGGTCAGCAGCGGCCAGTTGAGGATCGTCGAGGTGTACGCGTCCGGGGCGGCGTCCCCGGCATGGTCGCCGGGCTCGCTGACGTACGACTGCTGCACGGCCAGGCTGTGCACGGGTGCCGCCGCCACCGTTCCCGGCAGGTGGAAGCTCACCAGGAGGTTGCCGTCCGCGGGCACGTCGAAGCTCAGCGGATCGCTGAACGCCTGCGCCCCCGCGGGGATCTCGGTGCTCCCGGACCCGCCGAAGGACAGTGGTACGGGCGCGCCGCGCGGACCCGCCCCGGACGCCTGCACGGCGACCGTCGCGCTCCCGATCCGTACGGGCGCGGCGGCGAAGGTGTTGTCGAGCCGGATCCGTACCCGCGGCCCGCCCGCCGAGGTGTGCACCACCAGACGCAGTGTCCGGTCCGTCCACGGTCCGACAGCCGGATAGCCGGAGGTCGACGCGGCCCAACTCCCCGTCCAACCGGGGCTGTCGGGGCGTACCGACAGGGCGAACACATGCAGGTCGCCGTTGTCCGGCAGCTGCACCGAGTTCACCGAGCGCCCTCGGGCGAGCGGCACGGTCACCACGTACAGCCGTGGCTTCTCGGCGAGTTGACCGCCGGGGGTGTTGATATGGGGGAGGGCCACGGCCTTGGTGGCGAGCGGGCCGCCGCGCCAGTCCGAGGCGTTCAGCCGGTAGGAGGAGCTGGACCCGTCGAGGTACCGCACGACGCCCGTGCCGCTCTCCTCGCCGCCGCCCGTGCCGGCGACCAGGAAGGCGAGCGCGTCACCGTGGCCGCGTACCCGTACGGACTGGCCGTCCGCGCGTACGTTGTCGGGCTCACCCGGTGTCCGGCGGGGCCAGGTCAGCCGGGCGCCCTGGACCGTCAGCGTGCGTCCCGGTGTCCAGCCGGCGGCGGTCAGGTCCTGCGCCGACAGGGAACGGCCCGAACCGTCGAAGTCCGCCCCGGCGGGCCGCGTGTCGTCGCTCACGGCCGTGTTGTCGAAGAGCCGCTCCAGGGACAGCGGCCGGTCCCTGGCCTGTGACGCGGCCGTCGCACGGACCGCCTCCGCCGGAGCGACCGCGTCCGCCGCCGGGACCGCGGCCGTCGCCGGGACCGCGGCCGTCAGTACGGACAGCACGGTCAGAGCAACGGCGGTACTCCACACGCGTCGGCGCACACCGACTCCTCCCGCTCAGGATGCACCGTGAAGCTAAGGAGACGACAGGGTCCCGTCAATGAGGCAGGCCCGAACTGCGTGCGAACTCCCCGGGAACAGGCGTTCCGCGCGCCCTGTGGTGCGGTGGGCGATACGGATGAAAGGCTGGGTGTATGAACATCCCTTTCCTGGGCAACTGGCGCAAGAAGCGGGGTCCCGCCGAGGGGATCGCGGTCTTCTCGGACAGCGAGGCCGACCACGAGGGGGTGGCCGAACTGCTCTCCGAATGCGAACTGCTGCGCTCCCAGGCCCAGCAGGCGGGGATCGAACTGGACGACACCGCCGCCTCGTTGGAGGCGCTCGACCAGCTGCTGCCACGCTGGCGCGACGACGAGGAGAGCCTGCCCTGGCTCGGCAACGACGCCGGCCTCTACCTCGGCACGGTCATCGTGCGTACGGTGCCGGGCGCGCTCTGGGAGGTGTGGCCGAACGGCCGGCCGGTGGTGCGGCTGGTCTCGGGCCGGGAGATCGACGTGGTCGTATCGGGTCGCGACTGGGCGGCCAGCGGAGTTCCCGAACTCTCTCAGCTGTACGCCGAGGTCGCCGAGGCGTGAAGCCCTGGCCTGCGCCGGCGGAGTAAATACGGCTAATGCCCGAAAAGTGCGTGTCGTGTATTAAGTCCATCCTCGTCTGGATAGTTTGCCGCAATCGCGACACTGCTGAGAGTGGGTAGGGCTGAGCATGGCCGTCGATCCGTTGATCGAGCTGCGTCACGTCAACAAGTACTTCGGGGAACTGCATGTCCTCCAGGACATCGATCTCACCGTCGCCAAGGGGGAGGTGGTCGTGGTCATCGGCCCCTCGGGGTCGGGCAAGTCGACCCTCTGCAGGGCGATCAACCGTCTGGAGCCCATCGCATCGGGTGAGATCAGGCTGGACGGACAGCCGCTGGCCGAGGAGGGCAGGGAACTCGCGAGACTCCGTGCCGAGATCGGGATGGTCTTCCAGTCCTTCAACCTCTTCGCGCACAAGACGGTCCTGCAGAACGTCTCACTGGCGCAGACGAAGGTACGCGGCCGGAAGAAGGCGCAGGCCGACCAGCGCTCGCTCGAACTGCTGGACCGGGTGGGACTCGCCGCGCAGGCGCCGAAGTACCCGGCGCAGCTCTCCGGCGGTCAGCAGCAGCGCGTGGCCATCGCCCGCGCCCTCGCGATGGATCCCAAGGCCCTCCTGTTCGACGAGCCGACGTCGGCGCTCGACCCGGAGATGATCAACGAGGTTCTGGAGGTCATGCAGCAGCTCGCGCGCGACGGTATGACGATGGTCGTCGTCACCCACGAGATGGGCTTCGCGCGTTCGGCGGCCGACCGCGTCGTCTTCATGGCCGACGGCCGCATCGTCGAGGACCGCACCCCCGAGGAGTTCTTCACCGACCCACGCAGCGACCGTGCCAAGGATTTTCTCTCCAAGATCCTCACACACTGACCGGGGGAGCGTGACCATGACCCGTACGGCACGTGCGGCACGTGCACGCCCTGACCCCGCGTCGGCCGCGGGCCCCGGCGCCGGTGAGGGCTTCCGCCATGCCGGGGGACGGGCCGCGCCCGGTCTCGACTACGCTTTGTCGTTCATCCCCGCGGTGACAGAGGCTGTCGAAGGCGCCTCGGCCGACCCAGGGACGCTGCTGCCGGGCACGCGGTAGCGAGGGGCAATGGCCCGTCCGGCGGCAGCCGGGGATCACTGCTCGCGCAGCGGGACCGACACGTACGTCGGCCGCTGGTGAGCAGAAGGTCAGCTGCGCCGGTCGGGTTGTGCTCCCCTCGCCACCGCCCTACTGCCCGGCACGATGGGTGGTCCGGGTGGCGCCCTCGGGCAGGGCGGTCTGCGCGGCGCGGGTGACATCGGCGACCAGCTCGACGACATCCGGCCCGTACGCCTGGGAGTTCACGACCTTCAGAAGGAGCGCGAAGGAGCTGTCGCCGTGCTTGCGGTACAGCCGCTCGTGGTTGCGGGCCAGATAGCGGGTCGCCGCCTGGTTGGTGATCGCGCGCTGCCCGCAGAAGAGGAACACGGGCCTGCTGGGCCCCTGCTGCCCCGCGGTGAGCCGCGCGAGCAGGACGTACTCGGCCACCCCGGGCTGCATACGGTGACGGTCGGCGCCTATCTGGAACGCCAGCCGGTCCGGACCCGGCTCCGGATCGACGTTCACGCGCACGCCCGGCAGCATGGCCTGCATATGGGCGGCCATACGGCGGTTGGACCCCGGCCCGCCGACACAGAACTCCGTGCGCTCCCCGAAGCCCTGCCTGGCCGCGTCCTGGGTGATCACGTCGGCGTGCGCGTTGCAGTCCTTGATGAGCGCGGACAGCTCCAGGAGCGCGAACACGTCGTAGCGGTGCACGGCCAGATCGGGGCTGCCGGCGTCGCGGTTGACCACGAGCAGCGACTCGGAGTGGTCGGGCAGCCCGAAGAAGGCCTGCTTGCGGCGGAGCTTGCGCTTCCACAGGTAGGTCCGGGCGATCCAGCCCAGCGAGGCGCTGAGGCCCGCCGCGATCACTCCGAGGACGATGTTGCGCACGTCGTCATTCATGGGCGCGCATGTTAGCGGGCAAGCGCATCCGTGTTCGAGAGGCACCTGACGCGGCCATGTTGAGGAAGTTACGCTGCGCGGGGAATCGCTGACTGGAGGTACTGATGGGGCGCTCGGTCGCGCGGAGACTTGCTGTGCTGGCGGTGTCGGCCGCTGTGGTGTCGGTGGGGGCGGCACCGCCCTCCTCGGGGACCGGCGGGAACGGGTCGGAGCCGGCCGAGAAGGTGCCGGTGGCCGTCGGCTACGGCGGAGCCGTCGCGAGCGTCGACGCGGACGCCTCCGCCGCCGGTGTGGAGATCCTCCGCAAGGGCGGCAACGCGGTGGACGCGGCCGTCGCCACGGCGGCGGCCCTCGGCGTCACCGAGCCGTACTCGTCGGGCATCGGCGGAGGCGGCTACTTCGTCTACTACGACGCCAGGTCCCGTACGGTGCACACGATCGACGGGCGGGAGACGGCGCCCCTGACGGCCGACTCGGGGCTCTTCCTGGAGAACGGCCAGCCGATCCCGTTCGCCGACGCGGTGACCAGCGGCCTGGGCGTGGGCACGCCCGGCACACCGGCCACCTGGCAGACGGCGCTGGACAGTTGGGGCAGCAAGCGGCTCGGGTCGCTGCTGCGGCCCGCGGAGCGGCTGGCGCGGGACGGGTTCACCGTCGACGACACGTTCCGCTCGCAGACCGCGTCCAACGAGGCACGGTTCAGGAACTTCCCCGACACGGCCGACCTGTTCCTGCCGGGCGGCGCGCTTCCGGTGGTCGGCTCGACGTTCAAGAACCCCGATCTGGCCCGTACGTACCAGGAGTTGGGCCGCAAGGGCGTGAGCGCCCTGTACCGCGGCGAACTGGCCGCGGACATCGTCGACACGGTCAACGAGCCGCCGGTGGACCCCGCTTCGGGATACAACGCCCGGCCCGGCGACCTGACGCTGAAGGACCTGGCGACGTACCGGGCGAAGCGGCAGGCGCCCACGAAGACCTCGTACCGCGGTCTGGGTGTCTACTCCATCGCGCCCTCCTCCTCCGGTGGCACCACGGTCGGTGAGGCGCTCAACATCCTGGAGAACACCGACCTCTCGAAGGCCTCGGACGTCCAGTACCTGCACCGGTACATCGAGGCGAGCCGGATCGCCTTCGCCGACCGGGGCCGCTGGGTGGGCGACCCCGCCTTCGAGGACGTACCGACGAAGGAACTGCTGTCGCAGCGGTTCGCCGACTCGCGCGAGTGCCTGATCAAGGACGACGCGGTCCTCACCAGCCCGCTGGCACCCGGCGACCCGCGCGACCCGGCGGCCTGCGCCAGTGGAGGCGAGGCCGCGCCGACGACGTACGAGGGCGAGAACACGACCCATCTGACGGCGGCCGACAAGTGGGGCAACGTCGTCGCCTACACGCTCACCATCGAGCAGACCGGCGGCAGCGGGATCACCGTCCCGGGCCGCGGGTTCATCCTGAACAACGAGCTGACCGACTTCTCCTTCGCCCCGGCGAGCCCGGCCGTGCACGACCCGAACCTGCCCGGGCCCGGCAAGCGCCCGCGCTCGTCGATCTCGCCGACGATCGTCCTCGACCGCCACGCGAAGCCGGTGGTGGCGCTCGGCTCGCCCGGTGGCGCGACCATCGTCACGACCGTGCTGCAGACCCTGACGGGCTTCCTCGACCGGGGCCTGCCGCTCGTCGACGCGATCGCCGCACCGCGGGCCAGCCAGCGCAACCAGACGACCACCGAACTCGAACCGGGCCTGTGGAACAGCCCGTTGAGGACCCAGCTGGAAGGCATCGGCCACGGCTTCCGGCAGAACCCGGAGATCGGCGCGGCCACCGGCGTCCAACGCCTCCCGAACGGCAAATGGCTGGCAGCCGCGGAGACCGTACGCAGGGGCGGCGGTTCGGCGATGGTGGTGCGACCCGCGCCCTAGAGGTCCGTTCGGCCGGCGGGCTCGTCCCGGCCGACCGTCATGGACCAGCGCACGGTGGAGGGGCCGGTGACCGAGACGCTGCCCCTCCTCTCCGCTCCCGCGACACCGACCTGGTGGTGGACGGTGGTCGTTCGACCGGGAACGCAGGTCACCGTGAAGTCGACGTTCAGCGGCTTCACGGAGACCTGGATCTCCCCCTTGCCCCGGCACCGGACGGCGAGGATCAGGTCATCGCCCTTCTGGCCGGCGCGGAATGCGAGGGTGCCGCCGCCACGGGTCTCGGCCCGACGGCCGGCGGTGGTCCCGGTGCCGTCCAGCTCGGGCGGCGAACTCACCGTGTCCCGGGCGGGACCCGGTGCCGCCGCGGGCGCCGATGCGCTGGGCGCGGTCGGCACCGGGGTGCGGGCGGCATCCGCCCCGTCGGTCGTGCAGGCGGCACAGAACGCGAGCGCGGCGGCTGCCACGACACGCGGCCCCATGGGAAGTCGACGTGCCATCGCTGGAGCTCCTAGGTGCATGGGACGGGGCGTGTGCCGCGGGTCGGTGAGGCTTTTCGGGCCGTCCCGTGCCCTTTGAGGGCGCCTCATTCTCCCATCACGTTCCGGGGTGGTAACCGCACGCTGCGTCCAGGTCGAAAACTCGTCGTAGTGTTTCCGTAACACCAATGGTGTTTTCTGGCAGATTGGAGTACTCCGGTCCGGCGTGGGGTGAACGCAATGACGGTGGAACAACTCCCGGACCAGGTACGGGAGTTCGCGCACTACCTCAACGGCCTGCTGTCCCGGCTCGATCAGGGCGGCGGCTGGTGCGGTGTGTTCTGGCAGCGCGACCCCGACGGGATGCGGGCCTGCCTGGACGGCTGGGAAGTGCCGCCCTGGGACGTCGTGGAGGCCATCCTCCAGGATCTGGGCGCCGAGTACGGCGACCGGGCCGCGGCGCAGGAGAGCGAGCGGGCCAGGGTCCTGCACGCCGCCTCCCTCGCCGCGTACGACGCCCGGCCCGGCGGCCGTGATGCTCTCGGCGACCGGCTCGACGTCATGCTCCGCGAACAGCGTTACGCCGCCGAACGGCTCTCGGAGCTGGGGCGTTCGCTTCCCGCGGCCACCACCCAGGAGGAGGGCGACTCCCTCCGTCTCGATCTGGCCTGGGCCCGCGACGACCACGAGCGTGCGACCGCCCGTTGCGCCGAAATCCGCTCCCGTATCGACGCGTTGGACCGGCGCGTGAGGGACGCGCACGCCGGGGGCGGGAACGACGGCCGTGACCCCGTCCGCACGCCCGGCCAGGCAGCCGGCCCGGGCGTGCGGCGTTCGGCGCCGGACGAGGACGACTGGCCCGGCCTCTGGCGCGACGCGTCCGCGGACCGGGCCGCACGGCAGGACGCGGCGGCCCGTCCCGGCCTGCACGAAGCCCCCGGCGCGCACGAGGCCCCCGAGGTGCCTGACGCGCATGACGTGCATGACGCTTCCGAGGTGTCCGGAGCCGCCGAGCACCCTGCCCCTCCCGAAGCCCCCGCGCCCAAGCAGCGCTCCAAGCGCCGCCTGAGGGGAGGCGCGCGGGGCAGCGCCCGTTTCGCCGGCATGACGGACGCGAACACGGACGGGAACATGGCTGCGCACACGGGCGCGGGCGCCGGTACGGGGTCAGGTGCGGACGCGGGCACGGCAGGGGGCGAGGGCAGCCCCGTACCCCCTGTTCCGGGCGTGTCGCGGCCCGCGGACCACACTCCCCGCGGCGCCCGGTTCGCCGGAGGCGTCGAGGCGAGCGGGGGGCAGCGGGCGCCGCGGCGCGAGCCGTTGGACGACGAGGCGCGGCGGACCACCGTCGAGACCGTCGCCACGCTGGTCCGGCTGCGGGGCGAAGGCCGGACCGGCGAGGCGCACGCCGTGCTGGTCGAGGCCGCGCACTGGCCCGCCGCCCGCTTCCCGCTCCTCGCCGCCGAGCTGCACCGTGCCGGACTCGACGCCGACTGGGCCTCCCTCCTGTGGGAGGCGGTCTCGCTGCCCGCCGACCGGCTGGTCGCCGCGGCCGACGCGCTGGTGGCCGCCGGACGCACCGCGGACGGCCGGCAGATGCTGCGCCAGGGCGTCGCACGCCCCGCCCCCGAGATAGGCGAGGCGGTCCTGGGCCTCGTCGAGGAGGGGCGACACCGAGAGGTCCGCGCGCTGCTGGACGCGTACGTCCGCGTCCGCACCCCCGAGGAAGCAGCCCGCAGCATCGACGCCGACCCGCAGTTCCTCGCCCCGCTCCTCCTGGAGGCGGCGCGCGAGGTCTCGGAGCAGCGCTACTGGGATCTGATCCACGCCCTGCGCGTCGCCGGCTACACGGCCTGAGGCGCCGGACGCCGTCCCGCTCACCCACAGGGGTGTGAAACATGATCGACTCCGCCGGTTAACGACGATGGTCTTGCCCAGGGCAGCGCCGAGGCTTACTTTCAGGGCTCTACGCCCAGTGTCTACGGGCGTAGAAGCTCTCTGACGTCACGTCGAAGGAGCAGCTCATGGCCCACGTCGTACGCGCCGCTCTGGTCCAGGCCACCTGGACCGGCGACACCGCATCCATGGTCGCCAAGCACGAGGAGCACGCCCGCGAGGCGGCCCGTCAGGGCGCGAAGATCATCGGATTCCAGGAAGTCTTCAACGCCCCCTACTTCTGCCAGGTCCAGGAACCCGAGCACTACCGCTGGGCGGAACCCGTACCGGAAGGACCGACCGTCACCCGGATGCGGGAGCTCGCCCGCGAGACCGGCATGGTCGTCGTGGTCCCGGTCTTCGAGGTCGAACAGTCCGGCTTCTACTTCAACACCGCCGCGGTCATCGACGCCGACGGCACGTATCTCGGCAAGTACCGCAAGCACCACATCCCCCAGGTCAAGGGCTTCTGGGAGAAGTACTACTTCAAGCCGGGCAACCTCGGCTGGCCCGTCTTCGACACCGCGGTCGGCAAGGTCGGCGTCTACATCTGCTACGACCGCCACTTCCCCGAGGGCTGGCGGCAGCTCGGCCTGAACGGCGCCCAGCTCGTCTACAACCCCTCGGCGACCTCCCGCGGCCTGTCCGCCCACCTGTGGCAGCTGGAGCAGCCGGCCGCGGCCGTCGCCAACGAGTACTTCATCGCCGCGATCAACCGGGTCGGCGAGGAGGAGTACGGGGACAACGACTTCTACGGGACGTCGTACTTCGTCGACCCGCGCGGCCAGTTCGTCGGCGAGCCCGCGAGCGACAAGAGCGAGGAACTCGTCGTCCGCGACCTGGATCTGGACCTGATCGAGGAAGTGCGGCAGCAGTGGGCGTTCTACCGGGACCGCCGCCCCGACGCGTACGAAGGGCTGGTGCAGCCGTGACCGAGGACCTGCTGGGCCGTCACCGGGCCGTGCTGCCCGACTGGCTCGCCCTCTACTACGCGAACCCGATGGAGATCACCCACGGCGAGGGCCGCCACGTCTGGGACGCCGCGGGCACCAAGTACCTCGACTTCTTCGGCGGCATCCTCACCACGATGACCGCGCACGCCCTGCCCGAGGTCACGAAGGCCGTCAGCGAGCAGGCCGGACGCATCAACCACTCCTCCACGCTCTACCTGAACCGGCCGATGGTCGACCTGGCCGAGCGGATCGCGAAGCTGTCGGGCATCCCGGACGCGCGCGTCTTCTTCACCACCTCGGGCACCGAGGCCAACGACACCGCGCTGCTCCTTGCCACCGCGTACCGCCGCAGCAACCAGATCCTGGCGATGCGCAACAGCTACCACGGGCGTTCGTTCAGCGCGGTCGGCATCACCGGCAACAAGGGCTGGTCACCGACCAGCCTGTCACCCCTCCAGACGCTGTACGTGCACGGCGGCGTCCGCACCCGCGGCCCGTACGCCGGTCTCGACGACGCCGCCTTCGTCGCAGCCTGCGTCGCCGACCTGGAGGACCTGCTCGGGCACGTCCGCGCGCCCGCCGCCCTGATCGCCGAACCCGTCCAGGGCGTCGGCGGCTTCACCTCACCGCCGGACGGCCTGTACGCGGCGTTCCGCGAGGTCCTCGCCGCGCGCGGCATCCTGTGGATCGCCGACGAGGTGCAGACCGGCTGGGGCAGGACCGGCGACCACTTCTGGGGCTGGCAGGCCCACGGACAGCACGGCCCGCCCGACCTCCTCACCTTCGCCAAGGGCATCGGCAACGGCATGTCCATCGGCGGGGTCGTCGCCCGCGCCGAGATCATGAACTGCCTCGACGCCAACTCCATCTCCACCTTCGGCGGCACCCAGGTCACCATGGCCGCGGGCCTCGCCAACCTCACGTACCTCCTGGAACACGACCTCCAGGGCAACGCCCGCAGGGTCGGCGGACTGCTCATCGAGCGACTGCGCGCCGTCGCCGAACAGCTTCCGGGCGTACGGGAGGTCCGGGGCCGCGGACTCATGATCGGCGTCGAGCTGGTCAGGCCCGGCACCGACGAGGCCGATCCCGACGCGGCGGCGGCCGTGCTCGAAGCGGCCCGCGCGGAAGGCCTGCTGATCGGCAAGGGCGGCGGTCACAGCACCAGCGTCCTGCGGATCGCCCCGCCCCTGTCCCTCACCGTCGCGGAGGCCGAGGAGGGCGCCGCGATGCTGGAGCGCGCCCTGCGGAGCGGTCTGCGGCGCTGAGCCGCTGAGCCGCTGTCAGCCCCGGCCGGCGTCGGCTCCGAGGAGTGTTCGGCACCGCGAGATTGAAGGTTCGCCCTGATGACGACCGCCTCGGAACCCGCCCTGTCCGTCCGGCAGATCCTCGCCCTGGAACGGGTGCTCGCCGGAGAGCCCGAGGTGGTGGCGGGCGCGGGCCAGCTCGACCGGCCCGTGCGCTGGGTGCACGTCGCCGAGGCCGCCGACGTCGGGGTGATGCTCAGCGGCGGCGAGATGGTCCTCACCACCGGTGTGCTGCTCGCGGGCGACCGGGAGGCGCAGGCCGAGTACATCCGCTCCCTGCACCGCGCGGAGGCCTCGGCCGTCGTCCTCGGACTCGGCCGGGCCTTTCCCGCGCCGCCCGAGGTGATGCGCAGGGCCGCCGAGCGGTGCGGGCTGCCGATGGTGGTCCTGCACCGCCCGTTCCCCTTCGCCGAACTCACCGAGGAGGTCCAGTCCCGGCTCGTACGGCGGAAGTTCGCGGCCGTCAGCCTCTCGGAGGCCGTACGGACCGCGCTCACCGGACTCATCACGGCCGGCGCCCCGCTGCAGCGGCTGCTTGACGAGATCGCCGGTCACAGCGCCTGCCCGGTGGTCGTCACCAACCTCGCCCACCGGGTCCTCGCCACGGCGGGGGAGCGGTCCGCCGTCGACGACGTGCTGCGCGACTGGGAGCGGATCGCCCGGCAGGCGGGCGGCAGCGAGGGCGACGGCTGGGTCCGCGCCGAACTGGGCGGACGCGGCGAGCACTGGGGCCGCATCGTGCTCTGCGGCTACCGCGGCGACACCGCCACCGGGCGGCTCCTGGCCGACCGCGCCGCCGAGGCGCTCGTCCTGCACCGGATGCTCGGCGGCCCCGCGCACTCCTGGGAGGAGCAGTCCGCGCAGAGCCTGCTCACCGACCTCGTCTCGGGAGCCGTACCGGCCCGGCACCTGCTGCCCAGGGCCCGCGCGGCCGGACTGCCGGTCAACCGGCGGACGTTCGTGCCCCTGGCCGTACGAGGCGCGGGAGCGGCCCGACTGGCGCGCGTGCTACGGCTGTTGGGCCTTCCCGGGCTCGTCGCCGAACTGGCGGACGGGGTCACTGCCGTCCTGCTGAGCCTCGCCAGGGACCAGGACGCCGAAGCCCTCGCCGCACACTTCGCCACCCGGCTGCGTACGGAACCGGACGGCGGTGTCGCGGGCGGACAGGAGCTCGCGGCCGTCGTCGCCGCCGCGGACGCGCGCACCGGCTGGGACGACGTGCCCGCGGGGCTGCGCGAGGCCCGGCACGTGGCCGACTCGGTGGCCGAGAGCCCGGCCGACCTGGATCTGCCGGCCGTGGTGCGGCTGCGGGACGTACATCTGCGCGGGCTGGTACGGCTGTTGCGCGACGATCCGCACGTCCAGTCCTTCGCGGAAAGGGAGTTGGACGGGCTGCTGTGCGGCGCCGACGCGGAGGCTGAGCTGCTGCCGGTGCTGCGGACGTATCTGGCCACCGGCCGCAACAAGTCGCGCACCGCGCAGCTCCACCATGTCTCGCGGCCCGCGCTGTACCGGCGGCTCGAATCCATAGAGGCGCGGCTCGGGGTCGACCTCGACGACTTCGAACAGGCCGCCTCCATCCACATCGCCCTCCTCGCGCACGACGCGCAACAACGCTGAAACATGCAACGACCTGGGAAAACGGTGGTGAAACATGGGCCTTGGCAAGGGTGACACCGTGGAACGCCACACGCCCGCAGACGTGACACGTTGCAACTCAAAGTCCCTCCTACGGCTTCCTAAGCTCGCCGGACACCCAGCGACCGGAGGTCCCGATGAGCAGAGTGATCCGCGCCGCCGTCTTCCAGACCGCATGGACGGGCGACAAGGAATCGATGATCCAGGTCCACGAGCAGGCGGTCCGCGACGCCGCAGCCCAGGGAGCTCAAGTCCTCTGCTTCCAGGAGCTGTTCTACGGCCCGTACTTCTGCCAGGTCCAGGACAAGGCGTTCTACGAGTACGCCGAGCAGATCCCCGAGGGCCCCATCGTCCGCAGATTCCAGTCCCTGGCAGCCGAGTTGGGCATCGTCCTCGTCCTGCCGATGTACGAGGAGGAGCAGCCCGGCGTCCTCTACAACACCTCGGCGGTGATCGACGCCGACGGCTCGTACCTCGGCAAGTACCGCAAGCACCACATCCCGCAGGTCGAGGGGTTCTGGGAGAAGTTCTACTTCCGTCCCGGCAACAGCGGCTGGCCCGTCTTCGACACCGCGGTCGGCAAGGTCGGCGTCTACATCTGCTACGACCGGCACTTCCCGGAGGGCTGGCGCGCCCTGGGGCTCGCCGGGGCCGAGATCGTCTTCAACCCCTCGGCCACCTCGCGCGGTCTGTCCGCCTACCTCTGGCAGCTGGAGCAGCCGGCCGCGGCCGTCGCCAACGAGTACTTCGTGGGCGCGATCAACCGTGTGGGCGTGGAGGAACTGGGCTCCAACGACTTCTACGGCACCTCGTACTTCGTGGACCCGGAAGCACAGTTCGTCGGGGAGGTGGCGAGCGACAAGGAGCCCGAACTCGTCGTCCGCGACCTGGACATGGACAAACTCCGCACGGTCCGGGACCGCTGGCAGTTCTACCGCGACCGCCGCCCGGACGCGTACGAGCCCCTGACGGCCCCGTGAAGGTCTCCCCGGCCGGGGCCCCGTAAGGGACGCGGGGAACTGCGCGACCAGCCACACGCGACCCGCACTGTGTCGACCGCCCCACCCCGGGGGTCCCCGTCGGGACAGACAGGAGAGGAACACATGAGCAGCCGTACAGTCATCCGCGGTGGTCTGGTCATCACCGCGTCGGACGAACTGCACGCGGACGTCCTCATCGAGGACACCCGCATCGCCGCGATCGCGGCAACCGGCACCTCCGCCGCGGACGCCTGGACCGCCGAGCGGACCATCGACGCCACCGGCAAGTACGTGATCCCGGGCGGAGTCGACGCCCACACCCACATGGAGCTGCCCTTCGGCGGCACCTTCGCCTCCGACACCTTCGAGACCGGCACCCGCGCCGCCGCCTGGGGCGGCACGACCACGATCATCGACTTCGCGGTCCAGAGCGTCGGCCGCTCCCTGCGCGAGGGCCTCGACGCCTGGAACGCCAAGGCCGACGGCAAGTGCGCCATCGACTACGGCTTCCACATGATCGTCTCCGACGTCAACCAGGACACCCTCAAGGAGATGGACCTGCTGGTCGAGGAGGGCGTCACCTCCTTCAAGCAGTTCATGGCCTACCCCGGCGTCTTCTACAGCGACGACGGCCAGATCCTGCGCGCCATGCAGCGCTCCGCCGAGAACGGCGGCCTGATCATGATGCACGCCGAGAACGGCATCGCGATCGACGTGCTCGTGGAGCAGGCACTCGCCCGGGGCGAGACCGACCCCCGCTACCACGGCGAGGTCCGCAAGGCCCTCCTCGAAGCCGAGGCCACCCACCGCGCCATCAAGCTCGCCCAGGTCGCGGGCGCCCCGCTGTACGTCGTGCACGTCTCGGCCACGGAGGCCGTCGCCGAACTGGCACGGGCCCGCGACGAGGGCCTGAACGTCTTCGGCGAGACCTGTCCGCAGTACCTGTTCCTGTCGACGGACAACCTCGCGGAGCCGGACTTCGAGGGCGCGAAGTACGTGTGCTCGACCCCGCTGCGGCCCAAGGAACACCAGGCCGCCCTGTGGCGGGGCCTGCGCACCAACGACCTCCAGGTCGTCTCCACCGACCACTGCCCCTTCTGCTTCACGGGCCAGAAGGAGCTGGGCCGGGGCGACTTCTCGAAGATCCCCAACGGTCTGCCGGGCGTCGAGAACCGGATGGACCTGCTGCACCAGGCCGTGGTCGACGGGCACATCTCGCGCCGCCGCTGGATCGAGATCGCCTGCGCGACCCCGGCCCGGATGTTCGGCCTGTACCCGAAGAAGGGGACGATCGCGCCGGGCGCCGACGCGGACGTCGTCATCTACGACCCGCACGCCGAGCAGATCATGTCCGCCGAGACCCACCACATGAACGTCGACTACTCGGCGTACGAGGGCAGGCGCACCACCGGCCGCGTCGAGACGGTCCTGTCGCGCGGCGAGGACGTCATCACCGACCGGAAGTTCACCGGCCGCGCTGGGCACGGCATGTACACACCCCGCTCCACCTGTCAGTACCTCCTGTGACTGCCAGTACCTCCTCAGAACCCTTTCCGAGCGACCAGGAGTGGCGCATGGACTTCGGACTCGTCCTGCAGACAGACCCACCTGCCTCCCGCGTCATCAGCCTGATGAAGCGGGCCGAGCGCAACGGCTTCACGTACGGCTGGACCTTCGACTCCGCCGTGCTCTGGCAGGAGCCGTTCGTGATCTACAGCCAGATCCTGTCCCACACCACGAAGCTGAAGGTCGGCCCGATGGTGACGAACCCGGGCACCCGCACCTGGGAGGTCACCGCCTCGACCTTCGCCACCCTCAACGACATGTTCGGCAACCGCACGGTCTGCGGTATCGGCCGCGGCGACTCGGCGATGCGGGTGGCGGGCCGCAAGCCCAACACCCTCGCGCGGATCAGCGAGGCCATGAAGGTCATCCGGGCGCTGGGGCGCGGCGACGAGGCCGACCTCGGCGGCACGGTGATCAAATTCCCGTGGATCAAGCCGGGCGCCGAACTGCCCGTCTGGATGGCCGCGTACGGGCCCAAGGCCCTGAAGATGACCGGCGAGGAGGCGGACGGGTTCATCCTCCAGCTCGCCGACCTGTATCTCACCGAGTACATGGTCAAGGCGGTGAAGACGGCGGCGGCCGAGGCCGGCCGCGACCCGGCGGACGTCAAGATCTGTGTCGCCGCGCCCGCCTATGTCACCGAGGACGACTCGCCCGAGGCGCTCGCCCACGCGCGGGAGCAGTGCCGCTGGTTCGGCGGCATGGTCGGCAACCACGTCGCCGACCTGGTCTCCAAGTACGGCGAGCACTCGGCCGCCGTCCCCGACGAACTCACCGACTACATCAAGTCCCGTGAGGGCTACGACTACTCCCACCACGGGCGCAGCGGAAACCCCGACACCCGGTTCGTGCCCGACGAGATCGTCGACCGGTTCTGTCTGATCGGCACCGCCGAGCAGCACATCGAGAAGCTGAACGCCCTGCGGGAGCTGGGCGTCGACCAGTTCGCCCTGTACGACATGCACGACGCGCAGGAGGAGGTCATCGAGGCGTACGGATCGACGGTCATCCCCGCCGTCAACAGCTGACGGTCATCCTCCGCCGTCGACTGTCGACGGTCATCCTTCGCGGTCAGCCATTGACGGTCGCGCGCGCCGTCGACGGTTGACGGTCGCCCGACGCCGTCGACTGTTGACGGCACCCCGAGTACTCCACCCGCACGGCCTTTCCCGTCCCACCTCATTGATTGGCCTGCTCATGACCGAAACCGTCCCCACGGGGCCACCGATATCCCAGTCCGCCGACACCGAGGGGCGGATCGAACTCAGCCCCGGGGCCTTCCCCGCGAGCAGCCCCTTCGCCAACGAGGATCTGCGTCCCGTCCCGGTCGCCGAGCGCAAGTGGACGACGTACAACTTCGCGGCGCTGTGGATCTCCATGGCGCACTGCATTCCCAGCTGGACCCTGGCCTCCGGTCTGGTCGCCCTCGGGATGGACTGGAAGCAGGCCGTCTTCACGATCGCGCTGGCCAACGTCATCGTGCTGCTGCCGATGCTGGCCACCGGACACGCCGGACCCAAGTACGGCATCCCCTTCCCCGTCCTGGCCCGCGCCTCCTTCGGGCTGCGCGGGGCCAACGTCCCGGCGCTGATCCGGGCGGCCGTGGCCTGCGGCTGGTTCGGCATCCAGACCTGGATCGGCGGCAGCGGCATCTTCGCCCTCGGCTCCAAGCTGACCGGCGGGGAGTGGGAGAAGGCCGGGCAGATCGCCGGCAACCCCTGGCCGCTGTGGCTGTGCTTCCTGCTGTTCTGGGCCGTGCAGATCGCGATCATCTACCGCGGTATGGACTTCCTGCGGCGCTTCGAGAACTGGGCCGCGCCCGTCGTGATCGTCGGCGCGTTCGTGCTGTTGATCTGGATCGCCGTCAAGGCCGACGGTTTCGGCGCGCTGCTCGACCAGCCCTCGAAGCTCGGCTGGGGCCCCGACTTCTGGACGGTCTTCTTCCCCGCCCTGATGGGCATGATCGGCTTCTGGGCGACGCTGTCCCTGAACATCCCCGACTTCACCCGCTTCGGCGCCAGCCAGAAGGCGCAGACCTGGGGACAGAGCCTCGGGCTGCCGACGACGATGACGCTCTTCGCGATCCTCGCCGTGCTGGTCACCTCCGGCTCGGAGGCCGTCTACGGAGAGGCCATCTGGGACCCGGTCGCCCTCGCCGCCAAGACGGACAGCGCCTTCGGACTGCTCTTCGCGCTCTTCATCGTGCTGATCGCCACGATCTCCGTGAACATCGCGGCGAACGTGGTCTCACCGGCGTACGACCTGTCCAACCTGGCGCCCAAGTTCATCAACTTCCGTACCGGGGCGCTCATCACGGGTGTCATCGGCATCCTGATCTTCCCCTGGAAGCTGATCTCCACCCCGGAGTTCTACATCTTCACCTGGCTCGGAGTGGTCGGCGGGCTGCTCGGCACGGTCGCGGGCATCCTGATCGCCGACTACTGGATCGTCCGCCGTACGGTCCTGCACCTCGCGGACCTCTACACGCCCGGCGGACGCTACTGGTACACCAACGGCTGGAACTGGCGGGCGGTGCTGGCCTTCGTGATCGGCGGTGTCCTGGCCGTCGGCGGCTCGTACTCGAACGTCGACGACAAGGGCGCGAAGCTCGGCCCGTTCCCCGTCGACGGACTCATCCCGTTCCTCAAGCCGCTCGCGGACTACGGCTGGGCGGTCGGCGTCGCCTCGTCGCTCGTCCTGTACGTCGCCCTGATGGCACCCGTGGCACGGGCCGAACGGGAGGAGGCCGTGCGCAAGGCCACCTGACGGGGCCGGCCGCGCCGGGAGCCGCCCGCTACCTGGCGGCCTCCAGCGCGGCCATCCCCTCCTTGGCGGCCTTGATCGCGCCCTTGTTGATCTCGTCCGTGGCGGGCGCCTTCTTCGTCTCGAAGTTGCTGCCGTTGTACGTCACGACCACCAGGGCGTTGGACGCGCGGACGATCACCATGCCCTCGCGGGTCTGCTGCTTGTCGTCGGTGGTGAGGTTCACCACCGAGTACGCCTCGTCGCCGACGCCGGGCACCTCACCGCCGCCGCTCTTCTCCTTGGTGCGCTGCTTGTACGCGGCGAGGGCGGTCTCGTCCGACTTCTTGATCTCGTACGAGATGTCCAGCCAGCGGTAGTCGAACGACTTGAGCGCGTTCCAGGAGCAGGTGCGGCGCAGCGACTCGTCGGTCGAGGGGATCTCCTTGCCGGCCGTCTTGGCGCCGGGCACCAGCGCGCTCACCGTCTTCTTCGTGACGCCCTCGCAGGGCGCGGGGGAGTCGCGGTAGGTGCGGACCGCGGCGGCGGTCGCGGGCGCCGACGGGGATCTCTCGCCGTCGGGGGCGGCCTTCTTCTCCGTGGCCGCAGGCGCGGCGAGCGGCCCGGACGACAGCGCCCAGCCCGCCGTGGCAAGCACGACGACCGGCGCCAGACGCGCGGTGAGAGCGAGAGGAAGAGATCGCACGGCGCACATTTCGTGGGGGACGGTGCGGAGGGGTCCGCACTGCGGACGGGACGCCAGTGTCACACGCGTCGCTGTGGGGCGGAAGTGCGAACTCGCTCCGTGCCCGCCCGTGTCCGCGCGGTGACAGTACTTACTGCGTCACCTGGCCCACGGAGTCGCCCACCGCGGCCTGAAGGGGCAGCGCGCGCTCGATACGGTCCACGGCGGTGAACGCCCCGTACGCGATCAGCTCGACCAGGCAGTGGTCCGTGTACGGCGGCTTCTTCCAGGCGGCCACGTCCTCGTCGGTGATCCGGTACGGAGCCAGCGCGGCCAGCAGCGCCAGCCGCGCCCCGGGCCGGTCCGCGCGTCCCGGCAGGGCGTCCCAGACCACCGGTTGATGCGTCCCGTCCCAGAGCGCGACCGTGTCCTGTACGAGCTGCTGGTCGGCCTCGGTCAGCAGCGCGGAGCCCGCCATGGCCGTGGCCCGCAGTGCCGCGTAGGCCGGGCCGACCGTCGTGCCGGCCGCCCAGGCAGGGCCGGGGCCCGCGTCGCCGTCGAGGAGGGCCAGGCTCGTGCCCGGGACGAGCCGCCGGCGCACGGTCCTCGCCACGGAACGGCCGACGAGGCTGCGGACCGGCCTGAACCGCTGGACGTTGCCCGGCAGCAGGTTCTCGGTCAGCAGGGCCGAGACGATCCGGTTGATGAAGTGGAAGGACAGAGCGGTGCCCACGTACGCGGCGGTGTGCCGGACGAAGAACGGCAGCGGGGTGAGGTCCGCACTGCCCGGCACCCGGGTCGCCTCGCCCCAGGCGACCATGCGCGCCTGGGCCTCCCTCTCCGGGGCCTTGCCGCGGGCCAGCCGCTCCGCGAGGGCATGGTCACCGGTCGCGTGCAGCAGGAGGGTGTGCGCGTCCACGCAGACCGGGCACTTGTTGGCCCGGGACACCCCGAACGCGGCCAGTTCCTTTCCGGTGCGGCTGCCCTCGCCCGCGAGCAGCGACTCCCGCATCAGCGCCCAGGCGGCGGCCATCAGTTCCGGCGAGGAGGACAGGACGACGAAGGTGGAGGCGTTCTCGATGCCGAAGTCCTCCGCGAGCTGCCGGTACACCTCGGCGGTGCGGCCGGTGGCGGACCTGGGCGGCAGGGGATCGGTGTGCCGGAAGGGCGCGGTCGTGAACGGCGCGGTCGTGAACGGCGAAGTCAGGAAGGCTGGGGTCATGGGGAGAACCCTGGCTCCCCGGGACGCCCCCACGCGTCGTACGGCCGGAGGCAGTCGGCGGTGCGCCGGTCCGACCGCCCGGCCCCTGCCACTACTGCGCAGGGAGTAGTGCGGGAGTTGTCCACAGGGCTGACGCCGCTGTCCGTGCGGCGGTCTACGGTACGGACATGAGCGCGGACCAGGCACTCCTCAAGCGGCTCGCCGACGTGGCACTCGCCGTAGTGATCGGCGCCGTCACCGTGTCCGCGGCGGCCCTGGACCAGGACAGCACGGCGCTCGACCTCGCCCTGATCGTGGCCGGCTCGCTCGCGCTTGCCGCCTACCGCAAGGCACCCCGGGTGGTGCTCGCCGTGACGACGGCGGCCCTGAGCGCCCACGCGCTGCACGCGCAGCCGGGGCCGGTCGCCGCCCTGCCCGTGGTGGCCGCCGTCCACATCGCGGCGCAGGCCGGACACCGGGCCGTCGGCGCGGCGGCGGGCGCGGTATTCCTCGGCGCGTATCTCGTGGCGGGCCCGGTCACGCACAGCACCGTCGAACGGACCGCGCTGCTCGCGGGCTGGTTCCTGTGCGCCGTGGTCAGCGGCCTCGCGGGCCGCAACTGGCAGGCGTATCTGCGCCAGACCGAGCAGCGTGCCCTGGAGGCCGAGCGCACCCGCGAGGAGGCGGCCCTGCGCCGCGCGGGGGAGGAACGCCTGCGTATAGCAAGGGAGTTGCACGACTCCCTCACCCACAGCATCTCCATCGTCAAGCTCCAGGCGGGGGTGGCCGTGCACCTCGCGCGCAAGCGCGGCGAGGAGATACCCCCGGCCCTGCTCGCCATCCAGGAGGCCGGCGGGGAGGCCATGCGCGAACTGCGCGCCACGCTGGACATCCTGCGCACGGACGAGCCGACCGGCACACCGGCGCTGCTCGTGGAGCGGGCCCGCGCGGCGGGCCTCGCCGTCGACCTGACCGTGACGGGCCGCGAGCGCCCGCTGCCGGCGACCGTGGACCGTGCCGCGTACCGCATCGTCCAGGAAGCCCTCACGAACGCCGCCAGACACGCGGGACCCGCCAAGATAGCCGTGCGACTCGACTACGGAGAGGGGGAGTTGACGATACGCGTCGACGACGACGGAACCGCCGAACCGTCCTGTCCGCCCGCCGAGGGCACCGGGCTCACCGGTATGCGCGAACGCGTCACGGCGCTCGGCGGCACCCTGCGCGCCGCCCCGCGCGACGAGGGCGGCTTCTCGGTACGGGCCGGCCTGCCGCTGGAGCACGCGTGATCCGGGTCGCGCTCATCGACGACCAGGCGCTCATGCGGGCCGGGTTCCGGGCCCTCCTGGACGCCGAGGACGGCATCGAGGTGGTCGGCGAGGCGGCCGACGGCGAGCAGGGCGTGGCGCTGGTGCGCGAGCGCGTGCCCGACATCGCCCTCGTCGATGTGCAGATGCCGGTGATGACCGGCATCGAGGCGACCCGCCGCATCGCCGCCGACCCACGGCTGTCCGGCGTGCGCGTGGTGATGCTGACCAACTACGGCCTCGACGAGTACGTCTTCGAGGCCCTGCGGGCCGGGGCCAGCGGCTTCCTCCTCAAGGACACCGAGCCCGCCGATCTGCTCCAGGCCATCGAGGTCGTCACACGCGGCGAGGCCCTGCTGTCGCCGTCCGTCACCCGCACGCTCATCGGGGAGTTCGTCTCCCGGCCGCCGGACCGGGCGAAGGCACCGGGCCTGGAGTGTCTGACCCGCCGGGAGCGCGAGGTCACCGCGCTCGCCGCGCGCGGCCTCACCAACGAGGAGATCGCCGCCCACATGGTCATCAGCCCCTTCACCGCCAAGACCCACATCAGCCGTGCCATGACCAAACTGGGTGCCCGGGACCGTGCCCAACTGGTGGTGTTTGCCTACGAGTCGGGGCTGGTCACCGCACGCGGACGGACGGAGTGAGGGCTTCCACCGAGGGCTCGTGTGATGATCGGCAGGTGATCGCGACACGTACCGGCCCGTTCCGCAGTGCCGCCCTCGTCTGCCTGCTGGTGCTGACGCCGGCGCTGGGGGCGAGCGGGTGCGGGCTCTCCGCCGAACTGGACCGGGAGAGCAACCCCGAACGCAGGCCCACGCCGACGCCGACCCTCGCGGTGGTGCCGCCCGCGCCCACTCCCGCGCCCGTGACCCCCACGACCCCCTCTCCGACCGTCCCCGGTCAGCAGGCGGAGGGCTGCCCCGCGTCCGGTCTGCGCTTCGCGGCCGATCAGGGCGACGCGGCGATGGGGCTGCGCGCGATGGGCCTCGACGTCACCAACTGCGGCGACGAGCCGTACGAGTTGAACGGCTATCCGGCCGTCACGGTCCTGGACGGATCGGGCGACCCGTTCCCCGGAGTGAAGACCGTCGAGGGCACGGACCAGGTGTCCATGGCTCCGGAGGACCCCGGCCCCCGCTCGCTGACGCTCGCGCCCGGGGAGTCCGCTCACGCGGCCCTGTACTGGCGGATGAACAACACCAGCGGCGTGTACCTGCGCGTCGCTCCGAAGAAGGGCGACGACACCGTGACCGTACGGCCGCCGTACCCGCTCGACATCGGCCCGGAGAACGTCCTCGGGACGACGGCCTGGCAGCCCTCGCAAGCCCGTTAGCAACAGGCCTGCGTACCATCGCCGGATGCCCCGGCCCCAGCGGCCCGAAGGCCGGCCTCGCGGCCCGCGGCCTGCCCCGCAGTGAGGAGTTCCCCCGTGTTCACGACCCGACCCACGCTCCAGGGCACCTTCGGAATGGTGTCCTCCACGCACTGGCTCGCCTCGCAGTCGGCGATGGCCGTGCTGGAGGGCGGCGGCAACGCGTACGACGCCGCCGTCGCCGCGGGATTCGTGCTGCACGTGGTCGAGCCGCACCTCAACGGGCCCGCTGGCGAGGTCCCGATCATCCTCGCCCCGGCGGGCGGCGAGGTGCGGGTCCTGTGCGGCCAGGGCGTGGCACCGGCCGGGGCCACCGTCGCGCACTACCGGGGACTGGGCCTGGACCTCGTCCCCGGCACCGGACCCCTCGCCGCCGCCGTGCCCGGCGCCTTCGACGCGTGGATGCTGCTGCTGCGCGACCACGGCACGAAATCCCTGGCGGACGTCCTGAAGTACGCCATCGGGTACGCGCGGGACGGGCACGCGCCCGTGGAGCGCGTCGGCCAGACCGTGGAGACCGTACGGGAACTCTTCGAGACCGAGTGGACGTCGTCGGCCGAGGTGTACCTGCCGGGCGGGGAGCCTCCGCGGCCCGGCGAGCTGTTCCGCAATCCGGCGCTGGCCGCGACCTGGCAGCGGCTGATCACGGAGTCCGACGAAGCGGCCGAGGCCCAGGAGGGCGACCCCCGAGTCGCGCAGATCGAGGCCGCGCGGCGGATCTGGCGTGAGGGCTTCATCGCCGAGGCGCTGGTCCGGCAGTCCGGCCGGCCCACGCGGGACACCAGCGGCGAGCGTCACTCCGGCACGCTCACCGCCGCCGACCTGGCCTCCTGGTCCGCGTCCTACGAAGCTCCGGCCACCTACGACTGGCGGGGCTGGACCCTGTGCAAGGCCGGGCCCTGGAGCCAGGGCCCGGTGCTCCTGCAGCAGTTGGCCCTGCTGCCGCCCGAGCTGCCCCGGTACGGCTCCGCCGCGTACACGCACCTGCTGATCGAGGGCTGCAAGCTCGCGATGGCCGACCGGGAGGCCTGGTACGGGGACGCGGGCGAGGTGCCCCCGGCGGGACTCCTGGCGGAGCTGCTGTCTCCGGAGTACAACGCCGGACGGCGGGCGCTGATCGAGGAGAAGGCCTCGCACGAGCTGCGGCCGGGGAGCCCCGGTGGCCGGACCCCGCGGCTCAGCGGGCACGCGCGCGTGGTGGCGTCCGGAGAGGCCGGCTTCGACGTGCTCGCGACGCCGGGCGCGGGCGAACCGACCGTGGCGCGAGGGGGCGAAGGGGCCGTGACGCGAGGAGGCGAAGGGGCCGGCGAACCGACCGTGGCCAAGCCGCCGACGTCTCCCGTGCCCGGTGAGCCGGACGTCTCGGCGGACGGCGGCACCCGGGGCGACACCTGCCACCTCGACATCGTCGACCGCTGGGGCAACATGGTCGCGGCCACGCCCAGCGGCGGCTGGCTGCAGTCCAACCCGGTCGTGCCCGAGCTGGGCTTCCCGCTCGGCACCCGGCTCCAGATGGCCTGGCTGGACGAGGGACTGCCCAACTCCCTGGCACCGGGCCGCCGTCCGCGCACGACGCTCACCCCGTCGCTCGCCCTGCGGGACGGGGTCCCCGTCCTGGCCTTCGGCACGCCCGGCGGCGACCAGCAGGACCAGTGGCAGCTGCACTTCTTCCTGGCCGTCGCCCTGCGTGCGGAGGTCCGCGGCGGCCCCGACCTCCAGGGCGCGATCGACGCCCCCAACTGGCACAACGACAGCTTCCCCGGCTCCTTCTACCCGCGCGGGATGCGCCCTGGCAGCGTGACGGTCGAGTCCCGCACGGACCCCGAGGTGGTCGCCGACCTGCGCGGGCGGGGTCACGACGTCGAGGTCGGGGACGCCTGGTCGGAGGGGCGGCTGTGCGCGGTCGCCCGGGACCCGCGGACCGGGATCCTGTCGGCGGCGGCGAACCCGCGCGGGATGCAGGGGTATGCGGTCGGCCGCTGATGTCGGCGCCGACAGCTGAGGCGGGTGTCGGTCACCGAAGCGGGCGCCGGCCTCGGCGCACTCGTTGTTCATGCCGATTCCACCCGTGATGCACCCACCGGGTGGGGATTGTCAGTGGCGCGTGCTCTCATGGAGGCATGATCGAACACATGGAAACCATCGACGAGTTTCTCGCACACCGCACCGCCGACGTCGAGCGGGCCGTCCGCGAGGCGGCTGCCACCGAGATCATGCCGCGCTTCCGGCAGCTCGCGGCACACGAGATCGACCAGAAGAGCGGCCCGCACGACCTCGTCACGGACGCCGACCGCAAGGCCGAGCAGTACCTCACCGAGGTGCTCGGCAAGCTGCTGCCCGGCTCGGTCGTGGTCGGCGAGGAGGCGGTCCACGCCAATCCGGCGTCGTACGAGGCACTGCAGGGCGAGGCGCCCGTCTGGATCGTCGACCCCGTCGACGGCACCCGCCAGTTCGTCCACGGCGACCCCGGCTTCTGCACGCTGGTCGCGCTCGCGCAGCGCGGTGTCGTGCTGGCGTCCTGGACGTACGCCCCGGCCCGCGACCAACTCGCCGTGGCCGTACGGGGCCGGGGCGCCGTGCTGGACGGGGAACGCCTCCCGGCGGGCGCGCCGGACCCCGGCCGTGACCTCGAAGTCGCCACGTCCCACCCGGACTACACGACGGACGACCAGAAGCGGGCACTGCTCGGCCTGCGTACGAAGGGCGTCAGTCCGCGCCCGTGCGGCTCCGCCGGGCTGGAGTACCTGGCCATCGCGCGCGGCGAGTTGGACGCCGTCGCGTTCAGCTGGGAAGCGGCCTGGGACCACGCGGCGGGCCTCCTGCTCGTCGAGGAGGCGGGCGGCACGCACCTGACCCTCACGGGGGAGCCGTTCCGCATAACCGGCGGCAACACCCTTCCCTTCACCGCGGCGCGGGACGCGGCCACGGCCCGCCGAGTGCTGGAACTGCTGTCGGGCGGTGCCTGAACAGCGCCTGCGCGGGGCCGATCGGGGCCGGCTGCCGAGTCGGCGAGGGGCTGGGAGGGGCGCTGTCGGAGGCCCGGCTTATCCTGACCGTCAGTGGCCATCGGCTGACAAAGGAGTCCGAAGGTGCCGTCGATGCTCGATGCCGTCGTGGTGGGTGCGGGGCCGAACGGACTGACGGCTGCCGTGGAGCTGGCCCGCCGCGGCTTCTCCGTGGCCGTCTTCGAGGCGCGCGACACCGTCGGGGGAGGTGCCCGCACCGAGGAGCTGACCCTGCCCGGCTTCCGGCACGACCCGTGCTCGGCCGCGCACCCCCTGGGGATCAACTCACCCGCCTTCCGCGCGATGCCGCTGAGCCGGTACGGACTGGAGTGGCTGCAGCCCGAACTGCCCATGGCCCACCCCTTCCTGGACGGCACGGCGGCCGTGCTGTCGCGGTCGGTGGCCGAGACGGCCGCCTCGTTCGGCCCCCGGGACGCGGGCACGTACCGCAGGCTCGTGGAGCCCTTCACCCACCGATGGGACACCCTCGTACAGGACTTCATGTCCCTGCCGCTCAGCGCGCTGCCCCGGGACCCGGTCACCCTCGCCCGTTTCGGGCTGGTCGGACTGCCGCCCTCGACCTGGCTGATGCGCAGGTTCCGCGACGAGCGGGCCAAGGCGCTGTTCGCGGGACTCGTCGCCCACGTCATGTCGCCGCTGGGCGGAATCGCCACCGGCGCCGTCGGTCTCGTCTTCGCGCTGGCCGCGCACGCCAGGGGCTGGCCCGTCGCCCGGGGCGGCTCCCAGTCGATCTCCGACGCGCTCACCGCGTACCTCAAGGACCTGGGCGGCGCCGTCCACACGGACTACGAGGTCAAGCGCCTCGACGACCTGCCGCCCGCGCGGGCGTACGTCTTCGACACCTCGCCCACCGCGCTGAGCAGGATCGCGGGCTTCGGGAACCACTACGACCGGTACCGGTACGGAGCGGGCGTCTTCAAGATCGACTACGCGCTCGACGGACCGGTGCCGTGGACCGCGAAGGAGGCCCGCACGGCAGGCACGGTGCAGATCGGCGCGGACCGCAAGGAGATCGAGACCGCCCTGCGCGCGGCCTCCCGGGAGGGGCGCGCTCCCGACGCGCCGTTCCTGATCACCGTGCAGCCCAGCGTCGTCGACCCGTCCCGCGCACCGGCCGGAAAGCACGTGTTCTGGGCCTACGCGCATGTCCCGAGCGGCTGGACCGGAGACCTCACCGAGACGATCGAGCGCCAGCTGGAGCGGTTCGCGCCCGGCTTCCGCGACCGGGTCCTCGCCCGTGCCACGGCGGGCCCGCCCGAACTCGCCGCCCGCAACGCCAACTACGTGGGCGGCGACATCGGCTGCGGCGCGGCCTCCGGCCTGCAGCTGCTGCTGCGCCCGACGCTGTCGGCGTTCCCGTACAACACTCCGCACCCTGCGGTGTTCATCTGTTCCTCGGCGACCCCGCCCGGCCCCGGCGTGCACGGCATGTCGGGCCACAACGCGGCGAAGGCCGTATGGAAGAGGCTGCGCCAGACATGACCGGTATCGAACTCGTCCGGGGAGACATCACCGGGCAGAGCGTGGACGCCATCGTGAACGCGGCGAACTCCTCCCTGCTGGGCGGCGGAGGCGTGGACGGCGCCATCCACCGGCGCGGGGGCCCCGAGATCCTGGCCGAGTGCCGAAAGCTGCGCGCCTCGCACTATGGCAAGGGCCTGCGCACCGGACAGGCCGTCGCCACCACCGCCGGGCGGCTCGACGCGCGCTGGGTGATCCACACCGTCGGGCCCGTCTTCAGCGGCAGCGAGGACAGGTCCGAACTGCTGGCCTCCTGCTACCGGGAATCCCTGCGGGTCGCCGACGAGCTGGGCGCGCGGACCGTCGCGTTCCCGGCCATCTCCGCGGGCATCTTCGGCTGGCCGATGGAGGACGCGGCGCGTGTCGCGGTCGGGACCGTGCGGGATGCGCCGACGTCGGTGACCGAGGTCAGGTTCGTCCTCTTCGACGAGCCGGCGTACGAGGCGTTCGCGGCGCAGGTCGGCTGACCGGACCTCCGACCGGACCGCGGGAGCCCTCGCGGGCGCTGTTGAAGGCGGGCGCCCTTCCGGACGGACACCCGCTCTCCCGGACGGACACCCGCCCTCCCGCACGGGCACCCGCCCTCCCGCACGGGCACCCCCGCGACACACCCCTCAGAAACACACAGAGTTCGACAGGGTCATTGCCGCTGTTGTGTTCGGGTTCTAGGGTTTCTGTGGCTCACCACATGCCTTTGTGCCCAGTAGTCGCTTTACGCCCCTCAGTTCGCGCACCCCACTGTCGTACCGAGGAAGGGCCCCGCCATGCCGCACCCGCGCCCGCACCTGCCTCCGCACACGACTCCCGTCAGCCGTCGCCGACTTCTTGAGGGAGGGGCCGTCGTCCTCGGCGCGCTCGCCCTTCCCTCGTCCGCCTCCGTGGTCCACGCCGCCGACCGGCCCACCGCGGCGGACGCCTCCCCGGAGTGGAACGGCGCCATCGACGTCTTCCAGGTCGGCACCGAGCCGCCGCACACCACCCTCACCCCGTACGCGGACGTCGCCCAGGCGCTGGACGGCGACCGCACCCGCTCTCCGTACCGGATGAGCCTCGACGGGAAATGGAAGTTCGCCTACGTCGACCGCCCCGACGACCGGGACCCCGACTTCCACCGCACCGACGTCGACGACAGCTCCTGGGACACCATTCCCGTCCCCTCTGTCTGGCAGGTGCACGGCTACGACTTCCCGATCTACATCAACATCACGTATCCGTACTGGGGCCCCAACGGCCTGGGCGAGGAGCCGCAGCCACCGGCCGCCCCGACCCGCTACAACCCCGTCGGCCAGTACAGACGCACCTTCACCGTCCCGAGGAACTGGTCGGGGCGACGGACGTTCCTGCACTTCGAAGGGGTCAAGTCCGCCCACTACGTGTGGATCAACGGAGAACTGGTCGGCTACCACGAGGACTCCTACACCCCCGCCGAGTACGACATCACCCCGCACCTGAAGCCCGGCACCAACCAGATCGCGGTGGAGGTGTACCGCTACTCCGACGGGGACTGGCTGGAGGACCAGGACATGATCCGGCTGAGCGGCATCTTCCGCTCGGTCCACCTCTACTCCACGCCGGTCGTGCACCTGCGCGACTTCAAGCTGGACACCCCGCTCATCGACGGCTACCGGGCCGCCGAGCTGTCGGTCACCGCGAGCGTGCGCGACTACGGCGACCGCGACGAAGGCGAGGGCGCCACCGGCTCGTACGCGGTCGAGACCCAGCTCTACGACGCGCACGGCCACGCCGTCTGGTCCCGGCCGCTGCACCAGGCCGTGGACCTGGGCTCGGCCCCGGCCGGCGAGGACGTGACCGTACAGGCCGCCAGAGCCGTGCCCGCACCGAAGCTGTGGTCGGCCGAGGACCCGTACCTCTACACGGCCGTGCTGCGGCTGCGCGATCCGGCGGGCAAGGTCGTCGAGACGCTCTCGCACCGGGTGGGACTGCGCGAGTTCGCGCTGAAGGACGGGCTGATGCGGATCAACGGCCGGCCCGTCTCGCTGCGGGGCACCAACCGGCACGAGATGCACCCCGACCGCGGCACCGCGCTCACCCGCGCGGACCTGGTCCGGGACATGGAGATCATCAAGCGGACCAACATCAACACCGTCCGCACCTCGCACTACCCGAACAACATCCACTGGTACGAACTGGCCGACGAGTACGGCCTGTACCTCGTGGACGAGACCAACCTGGAGACCCACGGCATCCGCGACGAGTACCCGGGCGACCACCCCGACTGGAGCAGGGCCTGTGTGGCCCGCGCCCGGAACATGGTCCACCGCGACAAGAACCACGCCTCCGTCGTCATCTGGTCCCTGGGCAACGAGGCCGGCGGCGGCAGCACCTTCGTCGCCATGCACGACTGGATCCGCTCGTACGACACCACCCGCGTCATCCAGTACGAGGGCGACGACCGGCCGGAGATCAGTGACATCCGCTCGGAGATGTACGACAGCCCCGCGCGCGTCCAGGACCGTGCCGAGGACACCTCCGACACCCGCCCGTACGTCATGATCGAGTACGCGCACTCGATGGGGAACTCGACCGGCAACCTCAAGAAGTACTGGGACCTCATCCGCCGCCACGACGTGCTGCAGGGCGGCTGGATCTGGGACTTCGTCGACCAGTCCCTGACCACGCCGATCCCCACGCGCACCCTCTTCACGGAGAGCGGGCCGGGCGCGGTGCGCGGCGAGATCCAGGCCGCCGGCGCGGCCTTCGACCGGCGCAAGGGCCTGTCCGGCAGCACCGTCTTCGCCCGCGACCCCGGACTCGACCTCACCGGCTCCCTGACGCTGGAGGCCTGGGTCACCCCGCAGGTGACCGGCTACCACCAGCCGCTCATCGCCAAGGGCGACACCCAGTACGCCCTCAAGCAGAGCGGCGGGAACCTGGAGTTCTTCATCTACGGCGACGGTCAGTGGATCAGCGCCGGCTGGGCCCTGCCGGACGACTGGACCGGCCGGGAACACCACGTCGCGGGCGTCTTCGACGCGGCGGCGGGCACCCTGACCCTCCACGTGGACGGGGCGGTGAAGGCCACCCGCAGCACCACCCGGCGGCCCGCCGTCAACACCGCGCCGCTCTCGCTCGCCACCGACGTCGACAATCCCACCCGGGAGTTCAGCGGCACGATCCGGCGGGCGCGCGTCTACGCCCGCGCGCTGTCCGCGGCCGAACTCGCCTCGGACGGGCGTGGCCCCGGTGACGACGGAGTGCGGTTCTGGTTCGACGCGGCCACCGTGAAGGTGACGGAGAAACGACCGGGGAACCGCCCCGAAGGCCGCAGCTTCTTCGCGTACGGCGGCGACTGGGGCGACCACCCGAACGACGGGGCCTTCGTCGCGGACGGCATCGTCACCGCCGACCGCGGACACACCGGGAAGGCCGCCCAGGTCAAGCGGATCTACCAGGCGGTCAACGCCGCACCCTCCGGGAAGACCCTCACCGCCGGGGCCGCCGGAGCGGCGGTCACCCTCACCAACGAGTACCTGTTCACCAACCTCCGTGACTTCGACGGCAGTTGGACACTCGTCGCCGACGGCCGGACCGTGCGGCGCGGACAGCTGACCCGTGCCCAGCTGGATGTGGAGCCGCTCAGCAGCAAGGACATCACCGTGCCCGTCAGGCTGCCCGCGGACCCGGCGCCCGGCACGGAGTACTTTCTGCGCCTGTCCTTCACCACCAGGGAACGCACCAAATGGGCCGAGGCGGGCTTCGAAGTCGCCGCCCAGCAGCTGCCGGTGGACGCCGACAGCCCCGCCGTGCGGCCCGTGCCGCTGACCCGCGTACCCGCCCTGCGCCACCAGGACGCCGAGCGGTCCGTCACGGTCAGGGGCGAGGACTTCTCCGTGACCGTCGACAAGAGGACGGGAGTCATCACCTCGTACGAGGTCCGTGGCGCCCGGCTCCTCACCGCCGGGCCCGTGCCGAACTTCTGGCGGGCACCGACCGACAACGACCGGGGCAACGGCCAGCACGTCCGCAACCAGACCTGGCGCGACGCCGGGACCCTGCGCAAGGTGACGGACGTCGGCGTGAGCACCCTGCGCGACCGGGCCGTCCGGATCGAGGTCACCGGAACGCTGCCCACCAGCACCGAATCCACGTACACCACCACCTACACCGTCTTCGGCAACGGTGAGATCAAGGTCGACAACACCCTGCACCCGGGCGCGGCGGACCTGCCCTACATTCCGGAGGTCGGCACCCTGCTGTTCCTGCCGGGCCGGCTGGAGCACCTGCACTACTACGGCCGCGGACCCGAGGAGAACCACTGGGACCGCAACGACGGCACCGACGTGGGGCTGTACTCGGGGACCGTCTCCGGGCAGTGGACGCCCTACATCCGCCCCCAGGAGAACGGCAACAAGACCGACGTCCGCTGGGCCGCCCTCACCGGCCGCGACGGCACCGGGCTGCTCGTCTCGGGCGAACCGCTCATCGAGGTCAACGCCTCGCACTTCACCCCCGAGGACCTGTCCGTCGGGACGCGCCACGACTACCAGCTGACCCGCCGGGACGAGGTCGTCCTGCGCGTCAACCACCGCCAGATGGGTATCGGCGGCGACAACAGCTGGGGCGCGCACACCCACGACGAGTACAAGCTCTTCGCCGACCGGGACTACTCCTACACCTACCGCCTGCGCCCCCTGACCGAGGTCGGCAGGGCGACGGCGGTCTCCCGGCGGCCCACCGCGCAGGAGTGAGCCCCGGGGCCCGGGAGAGGGAGCCGGGCTGAGGCAGATGTCGCATTCCCGCCAGCCATCGCCCTGACCGAGGGCGATGCTGGTGGCATGCAGAACGGGATGCACGCCGAGACCGAGCGCTGTGTGCGCGCCGTCCAGTCGAAGGACGCCCGCTTCGACGGATGGTTCTTCACCGCCGTCCTGACCACGCGGATCTACTGCCGGCCCAGCTGCCCCGTCGTGCCTCCGAAGCCGGAGAACATGACGTTCTACCCGAGCGCCGCCGCCTGCCAGCAGGCCGGGTTCCGGGCGTGCAAACGCTGCCGTCCCGACACGAGCCCCGGTTCGCCCGAGTGGAACCAGCGCGCCGACCTCGTGGCCCGCGCGATGCGGCTCATCGCCGACGGGATCGTGGACCGCGAGGGTGTGCCGGGGCTCGCGACCCGCCTCGGCTACAGCACCCGGCAGATCGAACGCCAGCTCCTCGCCGAACTGGGTGCGGGCCCGCTCGCCCTGGCCCGCGCCCAGCGCGCCCAGACCGCGCGTCTGCTCATCGAGACGACCCCGCTCCCGATGGCCGAGATCGCCTTCGCGGCCGGCTTCTCCTCCGTCCGCACCTTCAACGACACGGTCCGTGAGGTCTTCGCCCTCGCCCCGGGCGAACTGCGCACCAGGGCACCGAAGAGCCGCGCCGACCGCGTCAACTCGCCCGGTACGCCAGGCGTGTTGACGCTCCGCCTCCCCTTCCGGGCCCCGCTCAACCCCGACAACCTCTTCGGCCACCTCGCCGCCACCGCCGTACCCGGCGTGGAGGAGTGGCGCGACGGCGCGTACCGGCGCACCCTGCGGCTGCCGTACGGCCGTGGGGTCGTCGCCCTCACTCCGAAGCCCGACCACATCGGCTGCCGGCTCACCCTCAGCGACCTGCGCGACCTGACCGTCGCCATCAGCCGCTGCCGCCGCATGCTCGACCTGGACGCCGACCCGGTCGCGGTCGACGACCAGTTGCGTACGGATCCGGTGCTGGCGCCGCTCGTCGACAAGGCGCCGGGCCGCCGGGTGCCCCGTACGGTCGACGAGGACGAGTTCGCCGTACGGGCCGTGCTGGGGCAGCAGGTGTCCACGGCCGCCGCCCGCACGCACGCGGGACGCCTGGTCGCCGCGCACGGTGAAACGGTCGACGACCCCGAGGGCGGCCTCACCCACCTCTTCCCGTCCGTCGAGGCCCTGGCGGCACTCGACCCCGAAGCCCTCGCCATGCCGGCCACCCGCCGGACCACCCTCACCACGCTCGTCGGCCAACTCGCCGACGGCGCCCTCAAGCTGGGCGTCGAGGGCGACTGGACGCAGACCAGGGCCCGGCTGCTCGCCCTGCCGGGCTTCGGACCCTGGACCGTGGAGGTCATCGCCATGCGTGCCTTGGGCGACCCCGACGCCTTCCCGGTGACCGACCTCGGAATCCGTTACGCGGCACGGGACTTGGGCCTGCCGTCCACGCCCGCCGCGCTGACGGCACGCGCCGCGGACTGGCGGCCCTGGCGCGCGTACGCCGTCCAGTACCTGTGGGCGACGGGCTCGCACCCGGTCAACTTCCTTCCCGGACAACCGGAACAACCCAAACAACCCAAACATCCCAAAAAACCCGAGTAACCCGAGTAAGCAGCTCATGCAGAGAAGGGCGTCCAGTGAAACAGCACACCGTCATCGACAGCCCGTACGGCCCCCTCACCCTGGTCGCCACCGACGGCGTCCTCAGCGGGCTGTACATGACCGACCAGCGCCACCGCCCGCCCGAGGAGAGCTTCGGCGGCCCCGGCGACCCGGACGACACACCGTTCGCCGAGGTGACCGAGGAGCTAAGGGCCTACTTCGCGGGCGAGTTGAAGGACTTCTCCGTGCAACTGCACCTCCAGGGAACCCCGTTCCAGCGCTCCGTGTGGGCACAGCTCCGCAGGATCCCGTACGGCGAGACCCGTTCGTACGGTCAGCTCGCGGACGCCCTCGGCAATCCGCACGCGTCGCGGGCGGTGGGCCTCGCCAACGGCAAGAACCCGCTGGGGATCATCGTGCCCTGCCACCGCGTGGTGGGCGCCGACGGCAGCCTGACGGGCTACGGCGGCGGCCTGGAACGCAAGCGGCAACTGCTGGACTTCGAACGGGGAGGGCGGCGAGAGCGGCGGGAGGGCCGAGAAGGGGACCTGGCGCTCTTCTGAGACCGCGGCGGCGGAGGCGACCACCGGCCCACCGCGCGTGGCGCTCAGCCGGTCAGGTCGCCGTTCTCCAGTTCCGCCGTTCCCCTTCCCTCCGTGAGGACGTCGAATGCGGCGACCACGCGGCGACCCAGGGAGCCCGGCATGTACTGCGTCAGCTCCTCGCGCGGCACCAGGCGCCAGGACAGCAGTTCCGACTCCTGGAGGCGGATCGACTTGAACTGCTCCTCCGACAGGACTCCACCGTCGTACAGGTACGCCACGATCGGGGGCCGCTGCGTGCCGGGCACCCAGTCCACCGCGAGCAGCCTGCCGATCGCCAGGTCCAGGCCGATCTCCTCCAGGGTCTCGCGGTGGGCCCCCTGCCTCGGAGTCTCCCCGTCGTCCGACTCCACGGTCCCGCCCGGCAGCGCCCAGCCCTCACGGTAGTTGGGCTCGACGAGCAGCACACGGCCCTCGGCGTCACGGAAGAGAGCGGCGGCGCCGACGAGGACGCGGGGCAGGCCCGCGATGTACGTGGCGTAGTCAGGGGTGGTCATCGGGCCAGCCTAGCGAGATCGACGGGAGGCTCCGCAAGATCGTCAACGCGTGGAGGCCTTACACACGGTCTGTCGAATTCCTCTCGGTCTCAGCTTTTTTGCATACGTACGGCACCGCACCACATGAGAAGGTCGTCAGGTTTTATTCGTATTGCGCGTTGGGAGTCCCATGAAGTCCTTGAGTCGTACGACCGTCCTCGCGGCCGGCGCCGTCGCGGTCGCCGCCGTCCTGTCCGGCCCCGGTGCGGCCGTCGCCCAGGCCGCTCCCGCCGAGCCCCTGGTCACCACCGGGGACGTCGGTGTGCGGACCGGGGACCTCGATCTGCTGGAGGATGTGCTGGAGCACATCAGCATCCCGTTCGGGCACAAGGGAACGCTGACGCACCAGCTCTACGACTCCCGCGGCACCGACGCCGGCTGACCCGCCGCCGTCCCGCGAAGCCCGTCCTAGCCTGTCCCGCCGCTGTCCGGGTCCTGAGAACCGCCCTGGGCAGCGGCCCCCTCCTGCGGTTAGGGTCGCAGCGGCGCGACTGCCTTGACATGCGCAAGGCCCGAAGAGCAAGGGGAACACAAGGTGGCAGACGCTGCAGTGAACCGGACCGGTAGCCAGACCCAGCGCGTGCTCATCGCCGCGGACAAGTTCAAGGGCTCGCTCACGGCCGTGCAGGTCGCCGAGCGGGTCACCGCGGGACTGCACCGGATCGCGCCCCGGGTCGAGGTCGAGTCGCTCCCCGTGGCCGACGGCGGCGACGGCACGGTCGCCGCGGCGGTCGCCGCCGGGTTCGAACGGCACGAGGTACGGGTCGCGGGGCCGCTCGGTGACGAGGTCACCGCCGCGTTCGCCCTGCGCGAGGGGACCGCGGTCGTGGAGATGGCCGAGGCCAGCGGGCTGCAGCGACTGCCCGCCGGGACCTTCGCGCCGCTCACGTCCTCCACGTACGGATCCGGGGAACTGCTGCGGGCCGCGCTCGACGCCGGAGCGCGGACGATCGTCTTCGGCGTCGGCGGCAGCGCGACCACCGACGGCGGCGCCGGGATGCTGGCCGCGCTCGGGGCCCGGTTCCTCGACGAGCACGGCGAGCCCGTACCCCCCGGGGGCGGGGCCCTCACGGAACTCGCCACGGCGGACCTGACCGGTCTCGACCCCCGGCTCGCCGACGTCGACGTGGTCCTCGCGAGCGACGTGGACAATCCGCTGACCGGGCCGAAGGGCGCGCCGGCGGTGTACGGGCCGCAGAAGGGCGCTTCCCCGGACGATGTCGCCGTGCTCGACGCGGGGCTCGCCCACTTCGCCGCGATCCTGGAGAAGTCGATCGGGAGCAGGGCCGCGGAGTACGCGGTCGCGCCGGGGGCCGGGGCCGCGGGGGGTATCGGGTACGGGGCCCTGGTGGGGCTCGGGGCGCGTTTCCGGCCCGGTATCGAGGTGATGCTCGACGTGCTGGGCTTCGGGCCGGCGCTGTCGCGGGCGACGCTCGTCATCACGGGGGAGGGGTCGCTGGACGAGCAGACCCTCCACGGGAAGGCTCCCGCCGGGGTTGCGGCGGCGGCGCGGGCCGCGGGCAAGGAGGTCATCGCCGTGTGCGGGCGGTTGGCGCTCGCTCCTGAGGCGCTGGGGCGGGCCGGGATTCGGCGGGTGTATCCGCTGACGGATGTCGAGCCGGATGTCGGGCGGTGCATCGCTGATGCGGGGCCGATCCTGGAACGGGTGGCGGAACGCATCGCGCAGGACTTCCTGACGTGACCTGACGGGGTCGGAGGGACGGGTTTTCGCCCCCGCCGCCCCTACCCTTCCCGTCACTGACTCGGG